>JACJYS010000006.1 GCA_020635995.1 Chitinophagales bacterium
GTTGGTGCAATCTGCAATAAGCGGCATACTGTTTTAAACAGCCTATATATACGTCTATGGTACGCTTTGCATAATTGCGTTGCAGCATTTTTTGCTCTACAAACTGATATACCGTTACCACTTTCATAGTACGAAAGTAGCTTAAAAAAAAGTAATAATTTAAAAAAGATAAAACTTAATCGTATATTAACCGTTAGTAACGGATAATAAGTAAAGTATTAATAGTAAAGGAATATACGTGATAAATAAATGTAAAATTTGCAAAAAAGAATTAAAAAGAAGAAGAGATAATACCGATTAGGAATATATAATAGTCCTATGTCGGCTACGCCTTATTGTACTAAATATATTATACACCATATAAATTAGCATATAGGATAATACCGCTTTGATAGCCGTTTAGAACAATCATTGGTCTATTACGGATATCCATGCGGTATTGCTCTACCGAGATTTACCATTATAAAACACAAAAATAGATTAGACTATTTTGTGTTGACAATTGGTATAAATGTATTAATCTATTGGCATTTACGTAATTTGATGATTGGGATTACCGTATGCACGGCAATGACGTTTTGGAGGGAGTTCAATAAATCTACCACGTTTGTCATCCTGACGATAAGAAGCCTGCCTACGGCAGTCCGGCATCTTGTTTTTTTACTTGATTGAGATTGCCACAAAAATTACTCCTCCGTTATAATTTTCTCGCAAAGACGAATGGGAGTGGTAATGACGTTTACAAATTACACCAACCGTTAAAACTAACTTTATGTATTTCTAATTGGTACTACTCCACTAACACCTTAAAAACTTTGCCTGATTGCTGCTCTTTTAAAATATAATAGCCTTTTTGCTCAAAGTAATATGGTGTGTTTTCTTTTGTTTGCAATGAAATGTTATCAATAAACCGCCCTAAAACATCATAAATATCTATTTCTACGGCAAAGGTATTATCATTAATTATTAATACTTTTCCTTCATTAGGATTAGGATAAATAGAAACTTTTGTTTCTTCACTTACAACTTGTTTTATAGGAACTGTAGATTCATACGTTTGAGCCAATTTAACCGCCTCAAAAGCATTAATTCTCCCGTAGCCCATTTCTTCATTCCAAGTGCCATACACATCTACAGAGTCATAATTATATGCTCCCACCCTTTCTGCCGTAATACGCAAAATATTTTTTACATCGCGAGCATGCAAGCTATCGTTTACACTCAAAATTAAAGCTCCTACTCCGGCAGCATTGGGGCAGGCAGCACTTGTGCCGTTAAAAGTGAAAGTGTAACTTCCCGAATTATATCCATTACCGCCCGTCATATCTGTAGTGGCTATTTTTACTCCCGGAGCTACTACATCTAACATATCGCCATAACTGCTTCCCCAATTTTCAGAAGAACAATCCGTAGGATTTTTTCTTTCATCGCACATAGAACTGGCTCCTACGGCTATGGTTGTATATAAATCTGCCGGCCAAAGCACATCTGCATCATCTTCATTTCCGGAAGAGAAAAACATAGGCACACCAAAACCATTTCTTCCTTGATAATAAGCCGCTTCTATTTCGTCTGAAACCAATTGCGTATTAATATTTAAAAATGCTATGTGCAAAGGCAATAATCCGGCAGAAACACTCATAACATCTGCATTAGCATATCTCCACGCATAGGCAGAACCATTTAATAAAGCGTCTGTTGAAGTAGTTGGCTGCACTCCTATCCCACTACCATAATCTTTGTAGTAAAAAATTCGGATAGGTACAATTTGACAAAGATTAGCAATTCCCGCTATTCCTTTATTATTATCAGCTACTGCGGCTGCTATTCCGGCACAAGCTGTTCCGTGTCCATCACTGCTAAAATTTGGCGTAGGATAGCCTTCTGTATCAGATGTATCATTTGCAAATCCATCATAACCTTGAAGTAAGTTTGGTTTTAAATCTTCATGTGTAGTATCTACTCCGCTATCTAAGATTGCTATTTTTATAGATACACTTCCTTGCGTTATTGTCCAGGCTGAATCTACACTCATATCTGCACCCGGTGTGCCACCTCCTTGGTTTGCTGTTCCATTATTTTCTATTGCCCACTGGTAGCTGTAATAAGTATCGCTACTGGTACTTTGCATTGTAAAAAATTGATTAGCCTGCACATAAGCACACCAATTTTGTGATTTAATTTCATTTATTTTGGCATTTAGTTCATCTATATTTTTAGCATCAGTTTCTATACTATATATATTAGGAATGAATGGATTGGCTTCCATTTTATACAATTTTGTAATATTTTCACTTAAATTTCCATTTGTTTTAAGCAATATTTTATTGGTTTCAAAACACAAAACATTGTCCTTTACTCTAACATTAGCATAATAACAAAATGAAGATAAATTTACCTGAGTAGCATTTTTTATAAGTGCATATTCATTATGCTCTGTAAAAGTTAATATTTCCCCTCCATTTTCTTTAATACTTTTTACAAATTCTTGTTTATTTACATCACATAATTTAACAGCTACAATTTCTGCGTGAGAACAAAAAATAAAAAACGATAAAACAAAAGATAAAGCAGTTTTCATATAAAATTTTCACTAAAGATAATGAAAGATGTTAAAAAATAGGCTGTAAATAAGAAAAAAACAATGTTTGCATTGAATATTAAATATTATTTTATAATTTTGGATGCAAACGTCTTTTAATATGAAAACCAAACTTTTTTCCCCGTTAATTATTTTAACTATTTTCCTTTTTTCTTGCAACAATTCCGGCAAGGTAGAAGTGAAAGATACCTCTGAAATGCATAAGGCTACACAAGAAGAAATAGACCAACTAATGGAAAATTTTATTCTTGCCGAAAGTGGAAGTACTATTCAAATACCGGAAGGATTTTATGAACTTAACAATCAGCTAATTTTAGATGATGTTAAAAATGTAATAGTACAAGGTGCAGGAATGGACAAAACCATTATTTCGTTTAAAACCCTAAAAACGGGTGGCGAAGGAATAAAAGTGGCAGGAAGTAATAATGTTACTTTGCAAGATTTTACCGTTTATGATGCTCCTGGCGATGGAATTAAAACACAGCACTGTGATACTATGATTTTTAGAAGATTAAACACCACTTGGACAAATGGCGATAAATCTAAAAATGGAACTTATGCTCTTTATCCCGTACAATGCAAAAATGTAATAGTAGATGAATGTATAGCTTCTCACTCAAGAGATGCGGGCATTTATGTAGGGCAAAGTGAAAATGTAATAGTTAAAAACAGTACTGCCTTTGGAAACGTAGCAGGTATTGAAATAGAAAACTGCGATAATGCTGAAGTATATAATTGCAAAGCTTATGATAATGCAGGTGGAATATTAGTATTTAATTTACCGGGTTTAATGAAAGCTGATGCTTCAAACACCAGAATTTTTGATAATGAAATAATTGAAAACAACCACATCAACTTTGCATTAGATGATTCAACAAATAGCGGAAATGCCGTAACACAAATACCTCCTGGAAGTGGTGTAATTATTTTAGCAGGAAAAAATGTAGAAGTATTTAACAATAAAATATTAAGAAACAAAACTGTGGGAGTGGTAGTAGCCAGCTACCAAATAACACAATATCCTTTTGATACCAGCAATGGTTGGTCGCCATACTCTTATGATATTTATGTACATGATAATGAATATGAAAGACCTTCTGCTCTACCAGATTTAACTAAGGAATTAGGCAAACTTTTATCCATGAAAAATGCCTATGGAGCTATGAAAACCCAAGACATAGTATATGATGGAATATGGGACGATGCAAGGGGTAATGACATTACTAAAAACCCAATGAATATTTGCTTTAAAGAACCTCAAATTGATGATTTACATTTCTCTTACTATGAACTTTCAGAAAAAATAAGCGATATTAAATCATATAAAGACTACACCCCATTTGTTTGTGAACACGAAGTGCTTACAGACGTAACATCCCTAAAAGAACTATAAAAAAATGAAAAATGAAATTAAATTTAGCCTTATTGCAATAGCAATAGCAGTTACTGTTATTTATTCCTGTAAAACAGAAACAAAAAAAACAGAGGAAGTAACCATTGAACAAAAATTTCCTAAAGACATTAACTTTGATGAAGTGCCGTATAAGAATCTTTCTGACTACGGCTTTTTTATTGGTGCTCAAAATGAACTTAAACCTAATGAAGGAGTATTATTATATGAGCCTTCTTCTATGCTATTTACAGACTATGCTCATAAAAAAAGATTTGTATGGATGCCTAAAGGCAGTTCTGCCTCAATATTAGATAATGAATGGCAACAAATAGAATACCCTGACCATAGTATATTGATAAAAAACTTTTACTACCCAAAAGATTATAAAAATCCTGACGGAGCAGCAAATATTGTAGAAACAAGACTACTTGTAAAAAAAGATGGAAAGTGGGATGCCTATCCTTATGTGTGGAATGAAGAGCAAACCGAAGCAGAATATAAAGTAATAGGTGGTGTAATACCCACTACTTTTACTACAGATAATGGGGTAGAACACACTATAGATTATTTAGTTCCCAACAAACATCAATGCAAATCTTGCCACAATCAAGATGAAAAATTTAAACCTTTAGGTCCTAAAGCAAGAAATATGAATTATGATCTTGATTATGGAAATGGTGAAGTAAAAAACCAACTGGCTAAATGGGCTGAAATGGGCTACTTAAATAATTTTACAGCACCTGAAAACTACCAGTCTGTTCCAAATTATGATGATAAAAGTGTAGATTTAAACCATAGAGCCATGGCATATTTAGATGCAAACTGTGGACATTGCCATAACCCTACAGGACCAGCCAGCACTTCCGGTTTATTTTTAACTTATGAACAAACAGACACAAACAAATTAGGTTACTATAAAACGCCTGTTGCTGCCGGTTTAGGTGCAGGAAGTTTAACTTTTGATATACATCCCGGCAAAGCAGATTCTTCTATAATAGTATATAGAATGAACTCTACAAAACCCGGTGTTATGATGGCAGAATTAGGCAGAGTATCAATACACGAGGAAGGTATAGAACTAATAAGCGAGTGGATTAACAGCTTAAAGTAGTTTTATACTTCTTAATATAATTATTTACCCTGTCAGGGTAAGGGTAAAATTACGTACTATTAACCCATACAGAGTGAGTAACTCTAATTTAAAGTTAGAATTATGACTATCCGTAAAGATACCCATGAAATATTTTACATTAACTTTTCTTTAGAAGAAAAGTTACAAAAGAATCGCACTAAGTTTTCAGCGACCCATTATAACCTCAACTCCTAAAAATTAAAAACTCATCACTCCGTTCTTCAAACAGTTTAATTTTTTACGGAGTTTTCGGTTAATGGGTGCCCCGCTTACAAACTTAAGGTGCACTTTTTATCTGACCTTAATCAAAAATACGTTAAGAAATGATGTAAAACAGACATCCAAAATGAATGAAATTATAAAACAGTAAACAGACAAATTAGTATGCTCCTACAAGTAGAACCACTATGAGAAAACTAAAATTGAGCATACATTAATTTGTCCTCGTCTGTTTTACATCATTTTAGTGTTTTTGATTACAGTCTTGATTTTTTGTTACTTTTGTATCAAGACAAAAGTAAAAGACCACAAACTGTAATTCAAATTACTTAAACGTCCCAAGATGCTATCATAAAGCATAAATTATTGATATAATAACAGATAGTCATTTAGAATTTAATAAGTGTACTCGTTTGCTAAAGCATCAACTTTAAAATCGCTGGTGGTATAGAAATTTATTTCGGGGAAATCTTCTCGGGCTACTTTAAGTATCCAAGCACTGTCTGCCAAGAAAACGTCATTTCCTTCTTTATCTTGAACTATATTGCTGTGTTTTCTGCGTTTAAATTCATTCATTTGAGCTTCATTGTTGCTTTTTATCCAGCAAGCTTTATAGTAGTTTAAAGGTCTAAACTCAGCTGACGCTCCATATTCATTCAACAATCGGTATTGAATAACTTCAAATTGTAATTGCCCCACAGTTCCAATAATTTTTCTATTGCCTAAATTATGTATAAATAACTGTGCCACACCCTCATCACTTAACTGCTCCACACCTTTATCTAATTGCTTAGATTTCATAGGGTCTTTATTAATTACTTCTCTAAATAATTCTGGCGAAAAACTTGGTATTCCTTTATAGTACAGCTCCTCTCCTTCTGTTAGCGTATCGCCTATTTTAAAAGTACCTGTATCGTATAGTCCTATCACATCTCCCGGAAATGCTTCATCAATTATGCTCTTTTTCTGAGCCATAAAACTTGTGGGATTATTAAATCTTACTTTTTTATTTTGTCGGGTGTGCTGGTAAAAAGTATTTCTTTCAAATTTACCGCTGCAAACTCTCAAAAAAGCAATTCTATCTCTGTGTTTTGGGTCTAAATTGGCATGTATTTTAAACACAAAGCCTGTAAATTTATCTTCCGTAGGCTCTACTAAGCGTGCTTGTGTTTCCCTTGCTACAGGGTTTGGAGCAAAATCAATAAAAATATCCAGCATTTCTTTTACGCCAAAATTATTAACAGCACTCCCAAAAAATACAGGAGCTACTTTGCCTGCTAAATAAGGTTTTGGGTCAAATTTCCCATACACTCCATCTATTAATTCTACATCTTCTCTAAGTTGGTCGGCAAAGGTTTTTCCTACTTGTTTATCTAATTCGGGTGTGGCTAAATCTTTAAATTTTATTACATTATCTTGTGTTTGCCCCGCTTGAAATAAGTTTAATTCTTTTGCCGCTAAATTATAAACGCCTTTAAAAGCCGTTCCCATTCCAATAGGCCATGTTAATGGAATAGCATGAATGTTTAGTTTTTCGTCCAATTCACCAAGCAAATCATAAGGATCACGACCGTCTCTATCTAATTTATTTATAAAAACTATAACGGGCGTATTTCTCATTCGGCAAACTTCCATTAATCTTTCTGTTTGCTCTTCCACACCTTTTACGCAGTCTATAACCAAAATAACACTATCTACGGCAGTTAAAGTTCTATAAGTGTCTTCAGCAAAATCTTTGTGTCCTGGAGTATCTAATATATTAATAAGTTTATCGGCATATTCAAATGCCATAACGGACGTAGCCACAGAAATACCTCTTTGCTTTTCTATTTCCATAAAATCTGAGGTGGTAGATTTTTTTATCTTATTAGATTTTACAGCTCCGGCAGTTTGTATAGCTCCACCAAACAACAACAGTTTTTCTGTAAGCGTTGTTTTTCCCGAATCGGGGTGAGCAATTACGGCAAAGGTTTTTCTTTTACTTATTTCTTCTTTTAAACTCATTTTTGGTCTTTAGTCTTTAGTTGTTGGTCGGTGGTTGTTGCTTATTTTGCTTAAAACAAAGTTCCGAACCATAAACACAGTTCGGAACTTTAAAAATATTAATAATTTGGTATTATCCTAACAATCCATTTACTCTTCTCACAGCTTCTGCACTTTCTGCCATTTTAGCTTTTTCGGCATCGTTAAGTTCTATTTCTACTATTTTTTCTACGCCATTTTTACCCAAAATAACAGGAACACCTATACAAATATCTTTCATTCCATATTCGCCATCTAACATAACAGAACAAGGCATTAATTTCTTTTGGTCGCATACTATAGCTTGTACTAACTCAGATACAGCTGCACCCGGAGCGTACCATGCACTTGTACCTAACATTTTGGTTAAAGTAGCACCACCTACTTTTGTAGCTTCCATTAATTCATCAATTCTTTCTTCGCTTAAAAATTTACTTATAGGCAATCCTCTGTATCTTGCTAATCTTGTTAAAGGAATCATTCCTGTGTCGCTATGTCCACCTAAAACCATTCCGTCCACATCACTTGTAGGGCATTCTAAAGCTTCAGCAATTCTGTATTGAAAACGTGCACTGTCTAAAGCACCACCCATTCCAATAATTCTATTTTTAGGTAATCCTGTACTTTTGTGTGCTAAATAAGTCATAGTATCCATAGGATTGCTTACTACTATAATAATAGCCTCCGGAGAATGTTTTAATATATTTTCAGTTACAGTTTTAACTATTCCTGCATTAATGCCAATTAATTCTTCTCTGCTCATACCCGGTTTTCTTGGTATTCCGCTTGTTATAACTACTACTTTACTTCCGGCAGTTTTGCTATAATCGTTTGTAGAACCCACTATTCTGGTATTAAACCTATTATAAACAGATGTTTGCATTAAATCCATAGCTTTACCTTCGGCAAAATCTTCTTTAATGTCTAAAAGCACCACTTCCGATGCAAAATTTTTAATGGCAATATACTCGGCACAACTTGCACCTACGTTGCCTGCTCCTATTACAGATACTTTCATTTTATAGATATTTTATTTTTAAATTTGAATAACAAGTGCAAAGATACTTAATTTTACAATTAAGTTAAAGTTAGTTTATCGTTACAAAAAGTTAAGAGTAAATAATTACCTTAGCACACTTGAAATAAAAAAAGTTTGATGAAAAAAGTATTTTTAAGTGTTTTTACCATAATCTCAATTGCATTAAATGCACAACAATCGGGTTGGTGTGGCACTCAAATAAGTAAAGAATGGATGGACGCTTTTTACCAAAGAGATAAAAGCCATTTAACACATAAATCTTTAAATCCGGTTACGCTACCTATCTCCTACCATATTGTAGGTATGGACAACGGAACAGGCTATTATGGATTAAATGAATTATTTCGTTCACATTGCGAGTTACAATCTTTGTACGATAATGCTAATATAACTTTCTACATTTATGAGATTGACTATATTAATAATACCGATTTTTATAACGGTGTAAATACCTATGGTTTATTTCAGCAAAGCAATAACCCCAACACCATTAATGTATATATAGTGGATAACATGGACGGAGTTTGTGGTTATAGTTTTGTTCCTCAACCCTATGATAACCAAGGCTGGCCGGGGCCAAACAGAGGGGGCGTAATGCTTCAAAAAGGCTGTATGCAGGTTAATAATACTACATACAGACACGAAATGGGACATTACTTAAATTTACCGCACACATTTTATGGCTGGGAAGGCGAACCAACTCCTGATAATTCGCAAAATGCTCCGAGCACTATTAATGGCTCTGCAGTAGAACGTGCCAATGGTACAAATTGCAATAATTCTGGAGATGGCTTTTGTGATACGCCACCAGATTATATTAGCGATAGATGGAGTTGTTCTTTTGCCAGAACTTTTATAGATCCTGTAGGAAATTCTTTTAATGTAGATGACAATAATTTTATGTCGTACAGCAATGACGGCTGTGCTCAATATTTAAGCGATGACCAATATGCAGAAGTAAATGCTGCGGCTGCTAACCACAGACCTTATTTGCTTACTTTGCCTGTGCCAGATGAAATTATTATGAATACTATTAATTCTACTTTTCCTCCTGATAGTTCTAATAACTTAAACTCATCAAATATTGTATTCAAATGGGAAGCAGATGAAAATGCACAATTTTATCAAATACAAATTACCCAAAATAACTTTATTAATCCACTTATTGATGAAGTAACAACAGATACATTTTATGTTTTTCAAAATGCTAACATAAATACTAATTATCAATATCGTGTAAAACCAGTTAATTTATTAAATACTTGCACTAATTACAGCAATATAAAAGGTATTAAAACTTCTCCAAGAAAGGCAACAATAGTAACTACAAACTTAGATTGCCCAGAAAGTACTAACGGTGAAGCTACAATTTCCATTACAGGAAATTACACATCTGCAACATATAAATGGTACGAAGGTCTTAATAGTACTAATGAAATCCCTTTTGAATATACAAATTCCATTTCCGGATTAAGTGCAGGCGATTATTCTGTAATAGCTATTATTAATAATATAGATACACTATTTACTTCTTTTACAATAGCCGCTTCTAACCCTATAAATGTTTCCATTATTGAAAACAACGGAGCTTTAATAGCTTCCATTTCGGGAGGTGTGCCCCCCTACTCTTTTACTTGGCAAAACGGTGCTACTACACTAACTATTAACGACCCCGTAGTAGGCGAAAATTACTTAGTTGTATTAGATCAAAATGGTTGTCAAAAAATAGCTACTTATAATTATCAAATAAGCAGTGTTAATGACATAAACAATACCTTAAACAATGTTTATTTAACACCAAATCCTTTAAATGGAAATGCTTTAAATATTTTTTATAATGCTAATAAAAGTGAAACTATAGCTATACGACTTTCTGATATAAATGGCAAAACTTTAAATACTAAAGAAGTAGTTTCTAAAGAAGGAAAAAATAAAGTTACTCTTAATAATTTGAATTTAGCTGGAGGTGTTTATTTTGTTAATTTAAGTATAAATGGTTCAAGCATTACTAAAAAGTTAATGGTGCTAAACTAATGCTTTCCACCTATTGTGCCTTTCAAAAAACGAGTAAAAAACGTCATCCTCAACTTGATTGGAGATCTCTTTAACGTTTTTTACAGTTAGATTCTCTATAAATTTCTATGTAAACTACAAAATTTTCGGGACAAACGAGGTAATGTGTGTAATACGCCCCCTGCTGTCATTCCGACCAACGGGAGGAATCTACCTTATAATAGAATTAATGTAAGATACCTCATTCTTCGGATGACACACAGCAGTGTTTCTTTGCGTCTTTGCGAGAAAACACTAATCAACCAATAAGGCAGATACCTCACTCCGTTCGGGATGACGGTCTTATTGTGTCCAAACTCACAATAGGTTAACTTTCAATAAACTTAATCTGAAATATACGCTTAGTTTTTTCGGTTATAGCAAATCTATGGTCTATTCTTTGATTGACTAACCAAACTAATTTTTCTTCAGAAAATAATACCCACGTCTGTTCTTTAGAACGTGCATCTATTTTTTGGTCTTTTAAATATTTAGAAATTTTCTTTTTTGCCGGTTTATTGTTTTCTTTTATAAATCCATAAGGGTAAAAATAATCGCCCGGCTTCCATTTTCTTAATATTAAAGGAAAAGTTAGTTTATCGGCATCTAAATAAGCATATTCTTTACCTTTATTTATTTTAGATAGCTTAGATATTGGTTTTAAAACTAAACGAAAAATGCCATTTTCAAATACTATTTTAGTCTGCTTGCTACTGATATAATGTACTTTACTTTCACTTAAATTTTCAACAGCGGTAATGTAAATAAACTTTTTATCTATTAAAACTCTATTTTTTTCATTTAGATAAATTTTATGCTCATCACTATCAAAACCTTTTATCATATCCTGAACATCATCTTTATTAAAACTATAATCTCTCATAATTTCAAAAAGAAGAGTTTCATATCCTTCCACTTTTTGCAATGCTTTAATAGAAATAATTTTATCGCAGTTAGCTTCTTTTACAAGTTTATTTTTCCAATGCTCAACAAAACTATTATACAATTTTTCTATCTCATTCCACCGCTCAAAGTGATTAATAAACGTTGGATACAAACCTGCATTTATTTCTTTCATTACAGGAATTAACGTATGCCTTATTTTATTTCTGTCATATTTTACACTTTTGTTAGAGCTATCTTCTCTATAATGAATATTATTAGTAGCTATGTAAGTCAAAATTTCATCAACAGAAGTTTCTAAAAAAGGGCGTACAATATTTCCATTTTTTGCTTGCATGCCTCTCACGCCTCTTATGCCTGTACCTTTTGCCAGCTTAAATAAAACGGTTTCTATATTATCATCTAAATGATGAGCCGTGGCAATACCTACAGCATTATTTTCTTTCCTTATTTTTTCAAGCCAATTATATCTCAGTTCTCGTGCCGTTTCTTGTATAGACAAGCCTTTTTCCTTTGATATTTTTTCCGTCTCAAAAACTATTTCATTATAAGGAATATTATTTTTTGCACAATAATTTTTAATAAACTTAGCGTCTTCATCACTTTCATTGCCTCTTAATGTAAAATTGCAGTGAGCCACTATAATTTTAAAATCATTTTTATATAATAAATGAACTAAAGCCATAGAATCTTTACCACCACTTACCGCTACAATTAAGTTCTGATTTAAAGAAAATAAACTGTGTTTATCTATAAATTGAAAGACCTTTTTTTCCACAAAAACAAAGGTATGCTATTATTAATGTTTTATCACAACAAAGCAATTTTAAAATTCAGATGATATGTATCCACAAAATAAAGCTTAACATTTATTTTTTCCTTACTTTTGTGTTTCTTTTTGGCTAAGAAAATAAGTTAATGTCTAAATACGATAAATACGAGATAGTAATAGGATTAGAAGTTCATGCTCAGCTTTCTACACAAAGCAAAATGTATGCTACAGATAGTGCGGCTTTTGGTGGCAGTCCTAATAGTCATATAAGTCCTTTAACGCTGGGACACCCAGGTACACTACCAAAAGTGAATAAAAAAGCTATAGACTACGCTATAAAAATGGGCTTAGCTACTAACTGCAATATTACTTCTTTTAATGGTTTTGCCCGTAAAAATTATTTTTATGCCGATTTGCCTAAAGGCTATCAAATTACCCAAGATAAAACGCCTATTTGTACAAAGGGACATCTAAATATAAAGGTAAACGACACACAAAAAGAAATAGGAATAACCAGAATACACCTTGAGGAGGATGCCGGAAAAAGTATTCACGATTTAGACCCATACAACACACTTATAGATTTAAACAGAGCGGGCGTACCTTTAATAGAAATAGTAAGTGAGCCGGACATGAGAAGCTCTGAAGAAGCTTACCAATATCTTACAGAAGTAAGAAAACTACTACGCTACTTAGAAATATGCGATGGCAATATGGAAGAAGGAAGTATGAGGTGTGATGCTAATATTTCGGTAAGACTAAAAGGAGCGAAAGAATTTGGAGAAAGATGTGAAGTAAAAAACATGAACTCTATAAGAAATGTGGCTAAAGCAATAGAACACGAAGCTAAACGCCAAATAGATATTATAGAAAATGGAGGAAAAATAGACCAAGAAACCAGAAGTTTTAATGCTGTAGATGGAAGTACTTTTACATTAAGAAGCAAAGAAAACGCCCACGATTATAGATATTTTCCTGAACCGGACATTCAGCCTTTTGTAGTAACAGAACAAAAAGTAAGTGCTATAAAAAATGAAATGCCAAAGCTTTCATCACAATTGTTTGAGGAATTTACAAAGCAATTAGGACTTTCTGACTATGATGCTAATATTTTATCGGAAGATAAATACGAAGCAGCTTACTACAATGACATTATTAAAAATACAGATAACTATAAAGCCGCAGCCAACTGGATGATTGGTCCAGTAAAATCTTATTTGAATGAAAAATCGGTAAACATTCAAGATTTTCCTATTAAAGCTTCATCTATTGCAGAAATTATAAGCTTAATAGAAGAAGGAAAACTAAATTTTGCAAGTGCTTCGCAAAACTTATTTCCTAAATTATTAGAAAATTCTGATGATAAAATTTTAGAATTAGCCAAAGAATTAAATATTATTCAAAACTCTGACGCCAGCGAAATTGAAGATATTGTAGATAAAGTATTAGCTTCGTTTCCTGATAAAGTTGAAGAATATAAAAATGGAAAAAAAGGACTTCTCGGCATGTTTATGGGACAAGTAATGAAACAATCGGGAGGAAAAGCAGATCCTAAAATTGCGACTCAACTACTAAACAAAAAATTAAATTAACAACAAAAACATCATGAAAAAACTACTTTTTATAATAGCTTTAGTAAGCACTACCCTATTTTCTTGCAAGCAAGAGAAAGATGTTTATCATTTATCGGGAAAAATTGACGGGTTAGATAATCAAGAAATGGTTCTACAATTTGTAACTTTCAACAATATAGAAGATATAGATACCACAAAATCTGATAAAGATGGCAACTATGAATTTACAGGAAAAGTAGCTGAGCCGGGATTTTACAGAATAGCTTCCAACGGAAAATATTGGCTGGTACGCCTTGACAATGAAAATATAGTATATAACGCCAAGTTTGATGATGATTTTTTAGAAAAAGCAGAAGTAAAAGAGAATGATAAAGCTATAGCATTTCAAGAAGCTATTAACTTTTTTATAGAAAAACAAAGAAAAAATCAAGAATTATCATCGGCATACCAAACTAAATCAATGGCGGGAGCTTCGCAAGAAGAACTTAAAGCTATAGAAGATGAGTTTGCTGCTACACAAGAGGATTTAGCTAAAGAAATTAAAGAGCGAGTAAATAAAACTACTGATCCAATAACAGGAATATACTATTTAAGTGGTTTACAAAACCCAGATGATATAGACTACATTAAAACTACTTTAGCAGATTATAAAAAAATAATGCCGGCTTCAACATATATAACAGATATGGAAGCACAAATAAAACAGCAGGAAGATGCCAAGGTTCAACAGGCGGCTATGGAAGCTGCTGCGGGGAAAATAGCCATAGGTTCAGAAGCTCCTGATTTTACACAAAAAAATCCACAAGGTAAAGATGTAAAGCTATCGGATTATAGAGGCAAAGTGGTATTGTTAGATTTTTGGGCAAGCTGGTGTAAACCATGCAGATATGAAAACCCAAATGTAGTGGCTGCATACAATAGATATAAGGACAAGGGATTTACGGTATTTAGCGTTTCTTTAGACAAAGACCGAGACGCCTGGCTTAAAGCCATAGAGCAAGATGGCTTAGTATGGCCGGCACATGTAAGCGATTTGCAATTTTGGGACAATGCTGTAGCCAAAGAATATGGCATAACAGGCATACCTGCGGCATTTTTAGTAGATAAAAACGGCATTATTGTAGCTAAAGATTTAAGAGGAGATGAATTGGTTAAGAAGTTGGAGGAAGTGCTGTAAATGAAAATAGTTACCGTTTTAGGCGCCCGACCACAATTTATAAAAGCGGCAGTAGTAAGTAGAACATTTAAGAATTATAACAATATTGAAGAAATTATTGTACATACGGGTCAGCATTATGATTCAAATATGTCAGATTCCTTCTTTAATGATTTAGACATTCCAACTCCTAACTATATGCTAAAATTAGCAGGTAGCAATCATGGGTCTATGACTGGAGGAATGTTAAAAGACATAGAGGAGATTTTACTAAAAGAGAATCCAGATGCTGTAATGGTTTATGGAGATACCAACTCTACCATAGCGGGATCTTTGGCTGCATCTAAACTACATATACCTACTGCACATGTAGAAGCTGGTTTGAGAAGCTTTAATATGAAAATGCCGGAAGAAATTAATAGAATTTTAACAGATAGAATTTCTAAATGGTTATTTTGTCCAACAGAAGCAGCTGTACGCAATTTAGAAAAAGAAGGTTTCAAGAATTTTAATTGTAGCATAATAAAAAATGGAGATGTAATGCAAGATGCCGCATTATTTTATGCTAAAAAATCTAGTGAAAAATCTAACATTATTAATAGTAATAACTTAGAAATAGGGAATTTCATGCTATGTACTGTTCATAGAGCTGAAAATACTGACTCGGAAGATAGACTTACATCAATATTTCAAGCTTTAGATGAAATACACAAAGATTGTCAAGTTATTTTACCACTGCACCCTAGAACTAAAAAAATGCTATATAAATATAATTTATCACCTAACATTACACTAATAGACCCTGTTGGCTATTTTGACATGATAGAGTTTTTAAAAAATTGTAAAGCAGTAATTACTGATAGTGGAGGCTTACAAAAAGAAGCATTTTTCTTTAAAAAACCTTGTATTACATTGAGAGATGAAACTGAATGGGTTGAGTTGATTGAAAATAATTTCAATAAATTAGCAGGTGTTGATATTGATAAAATAATAAGCATATATAACAAGATTAACAAGTTCAATTCTAATTACGAAATGAATTTATACGGCAATGGAAATGCGAGCAATGTTATTGCTACAGAATTACTAAATAACAATAATGCTTTCAAGATTTAAAAAATCAAACTTTTTAAAAAACTCTGCCATTTTAATGTTTGGGACAATTATTGCTCAAACTATTCCAACACTAATAAGTCCGTTACTTACAAGGCTATACTCTCCAGAAAGCTTTGGCACTTTAATGGTTTTTGTTAGTGCTATAAGTATTATAAGTGTTTTAGCAACTATGCGATATGAAAAAGCAGTAGTAGTTGTACCAGAATACGATATTGCAAAAAAATTAACAGTATTGTCCTTTTTCATAGTTATTCTATTTTGCATTTTACTCTCTTTTGTTAATATTTTAGGTGGTTCTAAATTACTTACTTTTTTAAATCTTTCTTCACTCACATCCTATTCTTGGTTAATAATAATAGGAGTTCTTCTAATTGCTTTAGATCAAATATTTTATCATTGGGCAAATAGAATTTCAGCATATAAAACTATGGCAATAGCTAAAGTAGGTAATAATCTAAGCTCTGGGATTTCATCAATAATTTTTGGTTTATTTCATTTGGAAGTACTAGGATTATTATTTTCAAAACTATTAGGCCTTTTAGCTTCTTTTATCATAAATTTTGGCTCCTTCCCTACTTATTTACTTAAAGCATATACAAAAAAGGACCTCAAGGAAATAGCCATAAAAAACAACAAATATCCTAAATACATAATGCCAGGCCATTTATTAAATGCCGTTTCTCTAAATGGACCTCCTATTATTATGGCAATGTACTTTGCACAAAAAGAAATAGGATTCTTTGCTCTTACTCAAAGAGTAATAATGTTACCTGTATCAATTATCTCTAGATCAGTTGCAGATGTTTTTAGGCAAAAAGCAACAGAACTATACAATACTACAGGAAATTTTAGAACATTATACTTAAAAACATTAGGAAGCTTATCTTTGTTGGGGTTAATTCCTACAGCAATTTTAACTTTACTAGGACCATGGTTATTTTCTATATTTTTTGGAGCAGAGTGGGTAGAAAGTGGCTATTTAGCTCAAATATTAGCTTTTCTTTTTTATTTCCAATTTATATCTAGCCCACTCACAAGTGTTTTTATTATTACAGATAAACAACAACTTGAATTAATTTGGCAAATATTATTTTTAGTAGCCTCTATAGCATCAATATATCTAGGATTTGTTTTTTTTGGAGATTTAAAAAGTACTATTGGTGTTTTTGTAATATCCAGAAGTATTGTGTATATCATAAGTATTATTTTAACTTTACCTTTAACTGTAAAAAACTAACTTGGAAGCATTTGCATATATTATATCAAGTATTATCATTTTAATTTTCTCCTATCTTTTATTTAAAAAGGCTAGCGGCACCATGTCTATTAAACAATTGAACATGATAAATTTCTTATTTTATGTGCCTTTATTTTTAATGTCATTTTTAGGTTCAATATTTATAGTGTTAAAAGTGGATCATCATTATATAATAGATAAAATATATTTTGATAAAACAAGAGTTATTGGGTGGGTAGCCATAATGTATACTATGCTCATGCTCCCAATTGGTGTAATTATAGCCAAAAAATTATTTAATATTAATAATACAAAGCTAGAGCTAATTAATTATGCAAAAAAACCAGTAGTTAATCTTTTTAATAACTATGAGATAATACTAAAATCTTTTTTAGTAGCTTTAAGTTTTGTTTCATTAATTGCAATTGCTTATACTTTTATAAAAATTGATACAATTCCTATTTTAAGACTATTAAATGGTGCTACTGCTAATGAGTTAGCTATACTTAGAATTATGTCTAAAATGGAATTTCAAGGCAATGTTTTATTTAGAAATATTTTTGCTTTACAGCTAATGCCTATAATTACTTACATTTCTTTTGCCTACTTATATAAAACTAAATCTTTGTTTAATTACTTCTGGTTTTCAACTTGCTTTTTTGCTTCTATATTAATACTTACCTATGATTTAGAAAAATCTCCTATGGCAATGTTTTTAGCAGGGTTTATTTTCTTTTTTGTTTGGGTAAAAGGTGAAATTTCAATTGGAAAATTAAGCATTATTTCAATTACTCTATTCTCTATAATTGTACTATTTTATATAGGTTTTGGTCAAAATAACATATCAGATATCTTATTTCAATACAATCAAGGAATTTCTGGAAGAGTACTTTTTTCGCAAATAGCAGGCACATTTCTTTCCTTTGAATTTTTTGATAATATAAAAGATTTCATTAGTATAAATAGTCTAACTAACTATATAAGCTATTTTGAAATAGAATATTCAGAAAGAGCTGCCAAATTAATAATGGAAGTTATTAATCCGAAGGGTGTTATATTAGGTACGGCAGGAGTACAGAACACTTTATTTATAGGAGAAGCGTGGGCAAATTTTGGAGTACTTGGGCTGTTATTATCACCTATTTACGTGGGTTTTATTATTGGCACTTTTTTCTACAGTCTTTTATATCTTCCTAAAAGTCCAATTTTTATAGGCATATACGTAGCATATAGCTACAAACTCACACTAATTGGAGGTTTTAATGATTACATTTATAACATATCAAATCTGCTATTTTTTATAATATTTGCAACAATCATATTATTTAGTTACAAATTAACATCTATTTTACAAAAATATGAAAAGAATAATATTTCACCTTCCATATAAAATAGACAAAAATAGACCTAGTGGCACAAATATTAGACCTATAAAACTACTAAATGCTTTTAAGTCCTTAGGATATCAAGTAGATTTTGTAAACGGTTATGCAAAAGAAAGAAAATCTCAAATTGAAAAAATAATAAGAAACATTAAATCAGGGATTACTTATGATTTTTTGTATTCTGAAAGTAGCACTCTACCTACTTTGCTTACAGAAAGCCATCATCTTCCTACTTACCCATTCTTAGATTTTAATTTTTTATTTTTTTGTAAAAAAAACAAAATACCAATCGGATTATTTTATAGAGATATACATTGGGAATTTGAACATTATAGTCTTAAAGGGGTCAAACAAATCTACTCAAGAATATTTTACAAATTTGACTTGCTAAAATATAATCAACTTATTGATGTGCTCTTTTTGCCTTCTCTTAAAATGTTTAAACATATTCCCACAAATTTGACAATGCAAAAATTTGCGTTACCTTCTGGTATAGATGCAGAAACAGATTATAAACCTTATATTTATAACAAAGTTTTTATCTATGTTGGTGGTATAGGTAAATTATATAAAATGCATGAGTTAATTAAGGCATTTCAACTCAACAAAGATTTAAAACTTATACTTAACACAAGAGAAGAAGAATGGAATCAGTATAAAAATGAATATCAAGACTATCTTTCCGACAATATAGAAATTCATCATAAAAGTGGTAAAGATTTATTACCTCTTTATAAACGGTCATCAGTTGGATTATTAGTGTATGAACAATCTGATTATCGCAATTTTGCTATGCCAGTAAAATTGTTTGAATACCTCTCTCACAACTTACTTGTTCTATCCTCAATAAACACAGCCCCGTCTGAATATATTGAAAAACATAAAATTGGCTATAGCGTAAATTATCATAGCAATGATATAAGTAAACTATTATTAAAACTACCCAATTTGGTAGAACAAGATACTAAACTAAGTGAAAGATTATATAAAATAAAAAAAGACAATACTTGGGAAGCAAGAGCAAAAAAAGTTTTAGAAGTTTTAAAAAATAACAATAATGATTAGGGTATTAATATTAGGAGACTTAAACTCTGTCCACATTATTAGGTGGGTAAGCTCTTTGTGTGAAAAAGATTTACAAATTGGTTTATTTTCGTTTTCTAAAATTAACCACAATCATTATAATTCTTTCAATAACTTAACCATTGAAAGTGTTGAGATAAATGAAGACTTTTTTAAAAGTGAAGAGGGTAGTTTGGCAAAATTAAAATATTTAACAGCACTACCCAAACTAAGAAAATTTATAAAAGAATTCCACCCTGATATTTTACATGCACATTATGCTAGTAGTTATGGCTTATTAGGTGCTCTTACTAACTTCTCTCCTTATATTATCTCCGTTTGGGGAAGTGATGTTTATGATTTCCCAAATAAAAACTTTGTTTTTAAAAATCTAATAAAGTTTAACTTAAAGCAAGCGGACTATATACTTTCTACTTCTCATGCAATGGCTAAAGAAACTAAAAAATATACAAACAAGCCAATAGAGATAACACCATTTGGAGTAAATTTATCTTTATTTAGACCCATAGATATCAAAAAAGATAATTCTAAAATTATTTTAGGTACAGTAAAATCATTGGAAAAAAAATATGGAATAGATATTCTTATTAAAGCATTTGCTATAGTTTATAAAACTAATGAAAATAAAAATATTGAATTAAGAATTTTTGGCAAAGGAACACTAAGTGATGAACTTAAAAAATTAGCTAAGACCGAAAATGTAGAAAACCAAGTAAAATTTATGGGTTTTATAGATAATAATTTGATACCTCAAGAACTAAATAAATTTGATATCTATCTTGCACTATCAAGATTAGAGAGTTTCGGTGCGGCTATTGTTGAAGCAGAAGCTTGTGGAGTACCTGTAATTGTAAGTAACATTGGAGGCTTGCCAGAAGTTATTGGGAATAATGAAACAGGTATTATAGTTGAAAGTGAAAATATTGAAGAAACCGCAAACGCTATTCTTAAACTAATTAGCAATGAAAAATTGAGATTTGAAATGGGTAATAACGGGAGAAAGAGAGCTAAAGATCTATATGACTGGAATAAGAATGTAAATCAAATGTACTCTATTTATTATAGAATTATTTCCTTAAAACAAACAACTTCAGTATAACTAAAAACATAGTTCCTACAAAAAAAACAAAAACAAGCCATTTGAATAGAAATGTAAATAATGAGTTTTTGATATCTATGTTAACTATATCAATAATCTCGTAGATATTATCTTTATTCTTTAGCTTATTACTATCAGAAAGTATATCTTTTTTTATTTTTATTATTTGATTAGAAATAACACTAGGGTCAGAAATTAAAGCAAATTTTTTAGGATTATTATTTGAATCAAAAATTTCTTCTTGTAACTTTTCAAGTTTTACTAGTTCAGACTTATTTACAGCTAAACTATTTGTTAAACTTTCTATCTCTTCTAAATGCTTTTTATTTATAAAAGCATTTTCTTTTAGACTGTTGTTTATTGCTTCTACAAAAAAAGCATTAGAATTTTCTTTACCCTCAGTTTCTAATTGAATCAAGAATAAACCATTATTATCTTTTGAAATATTATTAAAAGATACTTTTTTTAACTGATAAACTTTAGAACTATCTATTCTAATCTTTTTAGACAATTTATTGTAGTTTTTTTCTTCAACAAATTTTTTTATAGAATTTACTTCATTACTTATTAAATCCAAAGAAATATACTCACTTGAACCAGAAATTATTGTTACATACTTATTATTAGCTGTATTAAACTTATATAAACCAAGTGAAATACCAATAATAAAAAAAACAACAAAATATATTATGTTTTTCTTAACAAATTTAGAAACCATATCTATTAAATCTTCAATATTGAATTCCGTACCTTGCATATATTGTTTACTTTTACACGAAGATAACAAAACTTTAAATTTGAATTACTTAAAGAATATTGATAATAAATTATTAACAGCAGGATTATTACTTTTCGCTTTTGTTTTGCCTATACATAAAATGGCAACTACAATTCCTTTCATTATTATTATTATAGGGTTAATCCCATCATACAAACAATACAGCATAAAAGAGTTAAGCAAATATAGTATTGTACTAGTTTCATTGCTAATCATTTATTTTATTCTTGCCTTTAATAGTTATTTTCATGCTATTTACAAATTACATGCAAAAAATGAATTAATTGGTAAAATACCATTCTTTTTACTTCCTTTACTTTTAACATTATATCAAAAAATAGAGACAACTACTATAAAAAAGATAGTGACTACTTTTTTTATCAGTAGCTATATAATGTCTATAATAATAATGTTCATTTATTTATTTAATCTAATATACTATAATAAAATTACTTCGTATACTGATTTAATTAGTTTTACAATTATTCACCCTAGCTATCTTTCTTTATACTTACTTTTTGGATTGATATTGTTTATAGACAATAAATATTTAACAGATTCTATCAAATCAAATATACTGTATAAAACTTATCCATTTGTTGTTTCTGTAACAATAATAATATTAGCTTCTAGGATTTCAATTATTGCTTTAGTTATTCTTTTTATTATCTATATTTTCTTTATTTTGAAATTAAAACAAGCACTTTTTGCTACATTACTTATTTGTTTACTGTCTATATTCTTATTTTGGAAAGTAGATTTTTTAAATGCTAGATTTACTAAAGCCATAAACATGCTAAAGCAAGATAAAAATGCTGTCAATAACTATACTGTAGATGATAGAATAATGATATGGAGCAATGCTATAGAATTAATTAAAGAGGAACCAATAAAAGGTTATAATATTGGAGATGCACGAAACCATTTTTTAAGAGAAAAACATAACACTAGCGGTTTTGGTAAAGGTTATAGAGAACATTACAACTGCCATAATCAATTTTTAGAATCTTGGCTTTCTTTAGGTATTTTAGGGGTTATAACTATGATTTTAATTTTTGCCACCTTACTTTATATAGGTATAATAGAAAAAAATAAGGTTATTATTGGGTTTACATTGCTACTTTTTATCTTTTCATTAGTAGAATCAATTTTAGAATCCCAAGGTGGAATTATGTTTTTTGCTTTTTTTGTAGGTTTATTCCTCAATAAACTCAAGCATGTCTAAAGCTAGTTTTTTTCTATCATAAGTTTTTGCTAGTTCATTAGCCCCTTGTTTATAGTTTTGATAATCTGTTTTTATTTGTGCTAATTTTTCTAAAAAATCTCCTTCGTTTTCTGGTTCAAAGGCTACTCCAGCATTATACTTTTCTATTATTTTTTGTACCTCTCCTTCTACCCCAAGCAGTATTGGTTTTTGCATAGCTGCAATCTCAAATATTTTAGAAGGAATGGCTGCTTTAAACAAATCAGACTTTACTAAATTTACTAAACCAACATCACTTACTGAAATGTAATTTATCACTTCATTTTTCAGTACAGAAGGCAACATTGTTACATTGCCTAAATTCAATTTTTTATTTAACTCTAATAATTCTTGCTTTTTTGCTCCATCTCCAACAAATAAAAAATGAATTTCTTTATCTTTTACTTTTTGAACTGCTTTTAATATAAAATCAAGTCCATGTGCCATGCCATGTGTCCCAATATATAAAATCACAAACTTTTGTTCTAAACCTAAATTTTTCTTTAATTCACTATCTACATAATTAGGATTGAATTTAGAAATTTCAACACCATTTGTAATTACCTTAATTTTACCTACTGTATAAGGATGTTTTTTAATTAAGTTATTTTTAAGTTCTGGTGTTACAATTACTATTTTATCTGCAGTTTTATACATTCTTTTTTCTAAAAACTCAAAAAAGCGAATTATAAAACCATCCATTCCTGTTACTACTTTTATACTTTCTGGCCAAATATCTCTAATTTCTAATAACCATTCCTTTTTTTTAACAAGGCTTAATAAACGTCCAGCTATAGCAGTAAAAAACTGTGGAGATGTAGCTACTATAAAATCTGTTTTCACAAACAGCCCGGCTATTAATGCAGCAAGCATAAAACTTATATAATCTAATGTTCTTTTAATAGTTCCTTTGTTTGCGGTAATATAGGTAAAAACTCTTATGATTTTTATTCCATCAATTTCTTCTTTCAGATAGAGTTTATTTTTGTATCCATTATAAACTTTCCCTGTAGGAAAATTAGGGAAACAAGTAATAACTGTAACTTCTGCTCCTTTTTTAACCCACTCTTTACAATGCTCATAAGTGCGAGAAGCAGGTGCATTTACCTCAGGAGGAAAATTATCTGTTAGAAACAATATTCTCATAACTTACTTAACTGCTTCCTCAAAGCTCCTAAATCTTTAGGAAGCTCGCTTTCTACAAAAATTTCTTTGCCTTTCATATCTTCAAATTGTATTGACACAGCGTGCAAGGTTAATCTACTTACCAAAGGTCTTTCTTCTTCAAATTTACGATTATTATATCTTCTTTTTATTTCGCTTAAATAAAAGGCTGTTTTACCATTATATAACTCATCTACTAATAGTGGGCAACCCAAATATTTGCTATGCACCCTTATTTGGTGCGTTCTGCCCGTTAGCGGATAATACTCCATTAAACTTATACTGCCATAATTTTCTACTAATCTAAAAAAGGTTGTGGCTTCTTTTCCTGCATTATTTACCAACATTCTCCCACTATTTTTCATATCATTTAGTATGGGTACGTCTATCCTACCCTCTTCTATTTCCGGCTTGCCTTCCGTAAATGCCCAATATATTTTTTTCACCTCTCCTTCAGCAAATTTATCATTCAAATATTTATGAGCCTCCGCATTTTTAGCAAAACATATTACTCCACTTGTATCTTTATCTAACCTGTGTACGGTGTATATTTCTCCATATATTTCTTTTAATATTTCACGCAAATTGGGCAATGTTTCATCGTACCTATCCGGAATACTCAATAATCCACTTGGTTTACTGACTACTACGTAGTTTTCATCTTCAAACAAAAGCTGTATTTGATATTTTTTAAACAGATAACTCACTTTAAATTCAACTTTTTATACAAAACATCTCTACTTAATTCTAAAATATCTCCCGGCTGAATATTATCCATTTTTAGGTCTTCAATCTGCGTTCTAATTAACCTTAAAACGGGAAAACCCACTTTTGCCAGCATTTTTCTTACTTGCCTATTTTTGCCTTCCATTATTTCAATTTCTACCCAAGATGTAGGTATATCTTTTCTGTACCTAACCGGTGGAAATCTTTCGGGCAGATTTAAAGGTTCATTTATTTTTTCAGCATAAGCAGGAAGCGTTTTATAATTAACTTTATCTACAGTTATTTCCACTCCTTTTCCTAACTTTTTTATAGCCTCTTTAGTAAAAATTCCTTCTACTTGTGCTATATAGGTTTTTGTTTTTTCCGATTTTGGATTAAGCAAAATTTTATTTAGTGATTTGTCGTTCGTTAACAACAACATTCCTTCGCTGTCTTTGTCTAATCTTCCCACAGGATAAACGTCTTTTTCGTCTAAAAAGAAATAATCTGCTATGGACTCGCTACCATCTTCTTTGGTAAATTGACTCAATACATTATATGGTTTATAAAAAATATAGTATTTAAAATTTGCTTTCATTTTTGTTTATAATCTTTATTTTATGCCTCTTTGTTCTCTAATTTTATCGTAAGCATCTTGTATTTTTTGAAATTTATCAGCCGCTTCTTTAGTATTAATTTTAGTTCTATCCGGATGATATTTTAAAACCAATTTTCTATATGCTTTTTTCAAGTCCGTATCGCTTACTGTTTTTGTTACACCCAAAACCTCATAATATCTATAAGTGTATCCACTTGGCTGACTGACATATACTTTCTGTTTTCTTTTTGTAAATAAATTATCAAAATCAGATTTTAAAACACCTATAGCTTTAGCTATGTTTTCCAATACATTTCTTTCTCCTACAGATATGCTTCCATCTACCAACAATAAATCGTACAAAAACTGCAAAATATCTATTTTTTGATTTCTATCTATTTTTTCGTTTAAAAATGCTGCTGCTTCATATCCATTTACAGGCATTTTAATATCGTATTTTAATCTATCATACAATGCTTTGCCTCTTTCTACTCCAAATCTTTTATAATAATATTTTAAAATAAAAATACTTTGTGCCCGAGAAATTAAACTACTAAGTCGTAGCACTTCTACTATCATTTCATTTAATTTGAGTTGATAAGTTGTAAAATAAATTTCTTTTTTCTGAAATCTATATTTTTTGTTTAACTCAAAATTTCCATTAAGCCACTCTTCTATAAACAAGCCTATAAAAAAACCTAAAAAAGCTCCATATATTCTAAATCTCATTGCTCCTAAAAGCATTAAAACCCATTTAATGTATTTTTTATATTCTGCCATAAAAAAATGTCCCAATAGATTTTTCATCTATCGGGACACAAAGTTAATTAAGTTGTACTATTTATTTAACGTGAGTTTGAGTATAGAAGTCTTAATTCTGTATTTAAAGATGAGATTCCTGATAAATTTTTCCATTTCATTCCAAAATTTTCAGGAATGGCATCTATTTTGTTAATTATCTATCACTAAAAAACATCTTTGAAGTACTAAAAATCACGTTATTTTGAAACTATAAGTTTCTTAGTAGCTTTTCCTTTTTGATTTTCAAGCTGTATTAAATAAACTCCTGTATTAAATTTACTTAAGTTTATTTCTGTTGTTTGCATAAATTGAGCTTGATAAACTTTTTTGCCAAGCATATTATATATAGAAACGGTTGTGCTTTCATTTATATTTTTCAAGCTGATGCTCACTTTATCTTTTGCAGGATTAGGTGCAACTACTATAGATGAAGAAGGTATTTCTTTAATACCCGTTAATACTTGATAATAAACTTTAGCCGTACTACATTGAGTAGGATCTATATCATTACAAACTTGGTATGTTAAACTATCTACACCTATAAAATTATTTACAGGACTATAAGATATTTCTCCACTTACCACACTTGCTGTTCCATTTAACGGTAAAACAATTATAGCTAAATTAGTAAAGCAATTATCATCATTGGCTAAAGGATCAAAAGTACTTGTTGTATTTTGATCTAAAGTTCTGTTATCATTATAAGCTTCGCACAATGGCGGTGCAGTAACTTCTATAAACCAAGAAGCGGTATCGCAAGCTCCTCCGCTATTACATATATAATAGGTAACCACATCTGTACCCACAAAACCACTATTAGGCGTATAATCTAATTCATTGCCACTGCCATTTGTAGCTGTTCCATTTTGCCCAGAAGTTATAATTACAGGTGCATTGCCCGATGGGTCGCAATTTACATCATTTAAAGTAACATCTAAAGTAGCTGTCTCTACATTTGAAATTGTTGAATTATCATTAACAGCACTTGGTGGGAATACCGAAGCATCTAAGGTATCTAAAGATAAATTATCAACAAATAAAACAGAGCCATCTACACCTGTATAATTTGAATTTACACTAAAATTTCCTCCTGTAAAAGAAGCATCTAAATTGCTTGAACAAAATAATGTAACAATAGTATCCGGCATATCGCAACTTGAATATTCTAAGTCAACATCAAAACTTGTCCATATAGAAGTAGAAGGCAAACGCTTAATGGCATAAGCTACTACTACTCTATTTTTAATAGCTCCGGTAACAACCAAAGCAGAGTCGCCAGATAAACCATCGTATTTATACATACCGCTTAATGTACCGGGTCTAAAATCTATTGGTTGCCCTGTACCGTTATATGAAAAAGGATCTAAGCTACTCAAGCTAGTGGAGTTTACTAATTGGTCTGCAAATGCATTAACATCTAAATTAAAAACACCACTTACCATCATACCCGGAGCTACATTAGTTACTGAAGTATCAAAAGTAAAACCAAATGCTGTAGCTGTAACCTTAATTTTTATTGTCTTAGATTCTAATCTTGTAGAAAAAGTTCCATCAACAGCGTCTGTTGATTGCGTTACTAATTCTACATCAGGATCATTAGTTGCAGGATAAACCACACTTTCAGTTTTTGTCAATTGATTTAACGAAGACCAATGTGTTAAATCATTATAAGTAAATTGTGGATCATCAATTTCATAATCAACTGACATACCACTAATATTAGCAGTACCTTGTACATGTATTTGATTAGTTTTTGTTGTCCAACTCTCTAAACTTGGGTCAACTGTTTGGGCTTTTACTGCTATTGCAAAAGCGATAAAAAATAAAATGTAAATTTTTCTCATAATTATATTTTTTTGTTAGTTAATATTATTCTATAGTTGCTTTTAATCCTCTAGTTCCCATATCTACAACTGTTTCTTCTGTTGGCTCGTACTTCCCGTCAGGATTGGTATCTTGCCATTCAAAACTATTATTGGTAGTTATAGCTACGTTTACTACTATATCTTCTGTTTCATTTCCTGTTATTTCTAATGGTGTTTCAAATGCTCCTGTAACTAAACAAGAACCCAACGGAATTGGCGAAACATCATCTAAAGGATTTGGAACGGTGGTAGCCGGAGATTGCCCTGTTATAGTAGTTGGCACAGGATTTCCAACGTGAAAGCCCCAATATCCTTGCATTTTATTGTCGTTTACACTTATAGTTTCTCCACCTACGGTATAATCTTTTATGTAGGTTCTAAATCCTACAAAAGAAGCTATTTCTCCATTTAGTTCAAATAAACCATAAGTAGGATCATTGTATATAAAATCTACATTATAGTTTTGGTAGCCTATTGAGTTTCTTAAATAGGTGTACGTACCCGGTTGTATTTCACTTAAAGGAATTTTTACTAACACTTCGCCATCACTCACTAATTTTTCTTTATCAAAATCAATAGCCAATTCTCCGTTTACAGTAACATCTTCGCCTTTATAAATTACGGTACTTGTAGTAGGCAATGAAACTACATAATTAATTAATTCTATAGAATGAACGCCCAATTTATTAAAAGCTGGTGTTTGTGCAGCATTTCCAGCAGGAATTACGGCTGGTTCGCCAAAATTATCTAATCTTTCTCCATTAGGGTCTAAAGTATATTTAAACACTAACATCGGTTCTGTTTCTTCTGTTTTATCCTTACAGCTGGTTATTAAAACTAAAACTGCGAATATCATTATAGATGTAAATCTCATTTTTTTAAAATAATTTAATGTTTAGTGAACAAAAATTTTGCCAATTGAGTTAATAGTAGTGCAAGTTACTTAGTAACTTTGTGTTATCAAAATATTATTTAATTAAATCAGAAAAAAAATACGATATGGGACTAGTAGGAAAAAAAGCTCCAATTTTTAAAGCAACAGCCGTAGTAAACGGTGGTGATTTCAATGAAGATTTTTCATTAGAACAATACATAGGTAAAAAGAAAGTAGTTTTCTTTTTCTATCCTATGGATTTTACATTTGTTTGTCCAACTGAAATTTTAGCCTTTCAAGAAAAATTAGCTGAATTTGAAAAAAGAGGCGTAGCCGTTGTAGGTTGCTCTGTAGATTCACATTTCTCACACTGGGCGTGGTTAAACACACCAAAAGATAAAGGTGGTATTCAAAGTGTTAAATATCCGTTAGTGGCAGATTTTGACAAAACAATTTCAATGAACTATGGTGTTTTAGCAGGAGAATACAACTGGGATGAAGATGGCAATTGGGTTTTTGAAGGCTCGCCAGTAGCATATAGAGGTTTGTTTTTAATAGATGAAGACGGTGTAGTTCGTCATGAATTAATTAACGATTTACCTTTAGGTAGAAATGTAAACGAAGCACTAAGAGTAATAGATGCTTTAGCTCACAACCAAAAATATGGCGAAGTTTGCCCAGCCAACTGGAATGAAGGCGATGATGCTATGACCGCTTCTGCTGACGGTGTAGCCGATTATTTATCTAAACATTAATAATTAAAAAGTGAAGTTCCGAGTGGCTGTGCCGCTCGGAATTTTTTTGTATGAAATCTATCTTATTTTTTGCCTCTTTTGTAGTGTTTATTGCTACTGTAGATTTTTATGCTTACCAAGCTATAAAAACTTTTTTTGACCAAAATTCTAAAACAGGAAACATAATAAAAATATTTTATTGGTCTATTCCTTTGTTTTTAATTTTAACTATTATTTTTATAAGTACCCAAGGCTACCAAAATACACCTTTGTGGGTAAAAAGAACCGCAGGAGGATTATTCTTTTTTGGTTTATTGGCTAAGTTCTTCATTATATTTTGGCTTTTTGGCGAAGATATTTACAGAGTTTCTACCTTTTTATTTCAAAAAGTGTTTGGAAATGGCGAAGCAACTTTTGCCGATAGAAGGAAATTTATAAGCCGTATGTCGTTAATTTCAGCTTTAGCTCCCATAGGTATTTTAACGTATGGAGTAGTTAAAAATGCTTATAATTATAAGTTTTACAATCAAAAAATTAAAATACCCAACTTACCCGAAAATTTTAAAGGCAAAAAAATAATTCAACTTTCTGATATACATGCCGGCACCTTTAACAAAACTGCTCCAATAGAAAAAGTAGTAGCAGAAATAAATAAACTGCAACCCGACTATATCTTCTTTACTGGCGATTTAGTAAATGATTTAGCTACAGAAATGGATGATTATCTTCCTATTTTTAAAAAGTTAGAAGCTAAATATGGCATTTACAGCATTTTAGGAAATCACGATTATGGCGATTACGCTTTTGGTCCGCACGATTCCCCCGAAAAAACAGCCAATTTTAATGCTTTTTTACAAGTGCATAAAAAATTGGGTTGGGATTTAATGCGAAACGAAAATAGACGCCTTGAAATAGACGGACAAAGTATAGGACTAATAGGTGTAGAAAACTACAGCGAAGGTGGAAGATTTGTAAGCTATGGCGATTTAGCTAAAGCATATAAAGGTATAGAAAACGAAGCTACAAAAATATTACTAAGCCACGATCCCAGCCATTGGGATGCCGTTATAAATAAAAATTTCAAAGATATTGATTTAACATTATCGGGACACACACACGGTTTTCAATTTGGAGTAGAAACCAAATGGCTGAAATGGAGCCCTTCGCAATATACTTATAAGCAATGGGCGGGTTTGTACCAAAAAGAGAAGCAACAAATATATGTAAACAGAGGCTTTGGAAACTTAGGCTACCCCGGCAGAATAGGTATTTTGCCCGAAGTAACAGTTATTGAGTTGGCTTGATTAGAAAGATAATTTTTTAGACGATTAGATATATAGACGACAATAATATTTACTCTTTAACAAATCTATAGTAGTAGGTTATTCCTTTTTTTGTTGTAAGTGTAAGAATATACGCTCCCGATTGTAAATCCATTACATTTATTTTGTTTAATTCTTGTTCTTCAGAAAGTATGGACTTTACAATGTAAATGCCATATTCCTAATCGGTACAACTACGCCACCAATGTTAAACAAGCAATACCAATTACATAAACTATTACTGCAATCCATGAATCTAAACCCATGCCTAAGTATCGTTTTTTACTATGCAAAGCCATACCTATCATATATACGCTACATAGAATAATAGAAAGAGAGGTCAAATAAATATCGGAATGTTCAGCATCTGGCAATAAAGTAAAATGGTTTAAAAAAGATGCTATTAAAAACAGTACGGGAAGGAACGTATTTCCACCAAAAATATCACTTATTATAGGTTGATAATTCCGTTGTTTCACAAAAGCTAAACCACCCGATATTTCGGGCAAACTGGTAACGAAAGCCAAAATAGTAGCACCAAAAATTACCCCATTCATGTGAAATTTATCTGCTAGTAAATCGCTGGTATGCCCCAATAAATAACCGAAAACAAAAATGGCAGAGCCAAAAATAAAAAGTAAAACAAGTGCTTTTTTCTTGGTAAATTTTGTTGATAGCTCTTTAATTTCTTTCTCATTCTCTTTTGATGCTTTTTGTTTGCTTTTGTGCAAAAGATAAAGACTAAATAACCAAGCGAAACCAATAAATAATTCTGCTACGGGAAAATTGGGGGAAAGTTTACTTTTATTGAATTGCGTGCCTAAAATTACCATAGCTAAAATAGCTGTTAAAAACAAACCCTGCATTATAGAAATAATAGGGCTTACCAAAGAAGTAAGTGGCAATTTATCTCTTTTTCTTGCTGCAAAATCAAAAAGACTAAGCAACAGTGTTTGCATGGCAATTCCCCCAAGTATATTTCCTATGGCTAATGACGTATCTTTTTGCATAACACCTTGCACTACTATAGATAATTCGGGAAGATTAGTAGCTATAGATAAAATAATTGTACCGCCAAAAGCAGCCCCCAACTTATAAGCATCATCAATATAATCAACTACGTCCGATAATTTATTGGAACAATACCAAATAATAGTAGCCGATATTAAAAATACAAGTATAAGAATAGGCGTACTTTGCATAGGGTTTATTTATTGCAAAGATATTGTTTTGCTTGTAATTGGAAAATTCGGTATATATATTAGATAGGTATCTATTTCTTCAAAATATTCCTAATCCTCTCATACAAAGGCGGATGCGAGTAATGAATAAATACATACCACGGATGTGGTGTTAAATTACTTAAATGTTTTTTAGATAATTTTTTTAAGGAACTTATAAGAGCTTGTCCGCTGTAGGTAGTTTTGGCAAAATTATCTGCCTCAAATTCATTTTTTCGGGACAATAGATTCATAAAAATTCCCAAAATCATAGAGATAGGTGCGTAAAGTAATGAAAAAGCTATAAAGCTAATATGGAAACTATTTTCGCTGACGCCAAGTGCCGCAACTAAAGCATCACTTTTTGACAGCCAAGCAAACAAAAAGAATAATACGGCAATTTGAATAATACTTATTGCCATACTCTTTTTTATGTGATTCATTTTGTAGTGCCCTACTTCATGAGCCAAAACAGCCGTTAGCTCTTCATCGGTGTTATTTGCTATTAAAGTATCGTACAGTACAATGGCTTTTGTTTTGCCCATACCACTAAAAAAAGCGTTGGCTTTACTGGAGCGTTTAGAGCCGTCTATCACAAAAATATTCTTTAAAGGAAAATGTACTTTTTTTGCATAGTTTTCAATATTTTCTCTTAAACTGCCATCTTCTAAAGGCGTTAATTTATTAAAAATAGGTACAATTAAAGTGGTATAAAATGTAGCAAAAAACAACGAAAAAGTACTTACTATAATCCATGCTATCCACCAAAAATTATTTCCCATTTTGTAGTAAGCCCACGATAAAGCTCCCAATAGGATACCGCCTACAATGGCACTTAAAATTATACCTTTAAAAAAATCTAAAATAAAAGTTTTAGGCGTTGTTTTGTTAAATCCAAATTTTTCTTCTACAACAAATGTATTGTATATACCAAAAGGTAAGTTAATAAGCATGGTGGCTAGAACTAAAATGGCAAAGAAAACTAAAGCCTGCAATATTTGATTTTGAGTTATGGCTTTTGCCCAACCATCCACCAAGGCAAAACCATTGAAAAACAACATAGCTAATGCAACCGCCAAACTAACTGTACCCGAAATTAAAGCCACTTTGCCTTTAGTTTGAGCATATCTTTTAGCTTTTTCATATTCCTGCTCATCAAAAAGGTCGGCAACTTCTTTGGGCCTGGGACTATCCCAACTTTTAGCATTCAAATAATCCAGTACTTTATTGAAAATAAATTCAAAAACAATAATAAGTACAATGATAATAAAGATAGTGTTTGGGTTCATAGCATACAAACTTACGAATAATGTACATATACTCCAACTACTATGCTTAGCATCCTAAGTGGGTAAAAGTTACAGATTGCCTGCTGCCTACTTGTGGTAGGTTTCGCTCGTGCTCCTATCGGTTCGTCTTTGCAAACGGAGTGAAGCAATCTGTAAATTTTACTAATGGTTTATACCAAACATAATCTTTAGTTTGCTTCGTTCGTGCCTCACTCGCAAAGACGTGCTTGTGTTGGTGTTCGGTTTGCTATGACTTGCAAGGTTTGCTTCGCTCGTACCTCACTCGCAAAGACGTGCATTGGTTTTATTCGTGCCACGACTTGGAGTCGTGGCACGAATACGGTACTTGCAAAGACGTGCTCGTATCGGTTCGTCTTTGCGAACGGAGTGAAGCAATCTATTTGGTTTGGAAAAACGTGCTTTACCCTTCAAAGCCTTGGTGCGTGTCTCACGCACCAAGGCTTAGATATACTCTTTTAAGGACTTTCCCATTACCTAAACAAAGCTAAACTACCTGTTATGGTTGTAATTTTTCCGGAAAAAGACTCTAAAACTATAACGTAATTGTAGTTGTCTATAGGCTGATTTTCAAGTTTAAATGTACCATCCCAACCCGGGTTAGAGCCACTTCCATAATACACTTCTGCTCCCCAACGGTTGTATATTTTCATTGTTATATTACTGTATTTATCCGCATTTACTACTCGGAAAATATCATTTAATATATCGCCATTTGGCGTAAATGAATTAGGAATTAATGGCGTATTTTCTAAAAGTACTTGAATCGTAATACTATCCATTCCATCACATATTCCATCGCTCGCTAATAAATAATAAGTTACCGTTTCGGTAGGATAATCGGCAAAAGAGGAATCGGTAGAAACAGCATTATTATTTACCGTCCAATAATAACTTGTTGTATTTTCTCCTTCACTGTATAAAATAACTTCATTTCCTTTATAAATTATGGTATCACTTGCATTTACCAATACTTCAAACGGCTGATATGCTATATTTTCTATCACTACAGAATCGCAACCATAAACATTAGTAAAAGTATCTGTAAAAATACCTGCATTTTCTGCTTGACAAGTAGTAGAAGTAAGGAATGTACTATCTGTTTGATTTATAGAAAAAACTAAGTGATAATAAGTAGAATCACAACCATTTTGAGCCGTAAAATGAGAAACATATAAGGTTGAATCTTCATTGCCACAAACCCAAGAAGTATCAACACTAAATACCGAATTGGAAACACTAACTGTATAAGTTACAATAGAATCGCAACCATTAGCAGCTTGATTGTTTAAGGTATCATTAAACGAAGTGGAAGCGTAATACCAAGTGCCGTTTGCCAAAGCAGAATCACAGCCTGAAACACTAACAGCACCATAAGCCGCAGGCAATAAAGTAGTGTTGGTTATCACTACCGAATCGCAGCCGTTTACATTGCTAAATGTGGTAGTATTTGTGCCTACTAAATTGGCATCGCAGGTTGTATTATTTATAGTTGTTGTAGGCGAAGCATGGTTGATAGTTAAATTAACGGTATGCACCGAATCGCAACCCGAAACTGCCGTGTAAGTTTGCGAAACGCTTTGCGAAGCATAATACCAAGTACCAAATACTTGTGCTGAATCGCAAGCGGTTTGATTATTGGAAGTAGTTATTTGATTATAAATATTTAGCACAACCGTATGCGTAGAATCACAACCGTTAGCAGCCGTACTGTTTGTTACAATATTTTGCGAAGCAAAGTACCAAGTACCGTTTACATTTGCCGAATCGCAGGCATTGATATTTTCTGTTGTAGCAACCGAATTGGAAATGCTAACCGTATATGTTACAATAGAATCACAGCCATTGGCAGCTTGATTGTTTAAGGTATCATTAAACGAAGTAGAAGCAAAATACCAAGTACCGTTTACCAAAGCAGAATCACAGCCCGAAACACTAACAGAACCATAAGCCGTAGGCAATAAAGTGGTGTTGGTTATCACTACAGAATCGCAACCGTTTACAGTGTTAAATGTGGTAGTATTTGTACCTACTAAATTGGCATCGCAGGTTGTATTGTTTATAGTTGTGGTAGGCGAAGCGTAGTTGATTGTTAAATTGACGGTATGCACCGAATCGCAACCCGAAACTGCCATGTATGTCTGCGAAACGCTTTGCGAAGCATAATACCAAGTACCAAAAACTTGTGCTGAATCACAAGCGGTTTGATTATTGGAAGTAGTTATTTGATTAGAAATAGTAAGCACAACCGTATGCGTAGAATCACAGCCGTTAGCAGCCGTATTATTCGTTACAATATTTTGCGAAGCGTAGTACCAAGTGCCGTTTACGTTTGCCGAATCGCAGGCATTGATATTTTCTGTTGTAGCTACCGAATTGGAAACACTAACCGCATAAGTAACAATAGAATCGCAACCATTAGCAGCTTGATTGTTTAAAGTATCATTAAACGAAGTAGAAGCATAATACCAAGTGCCGTTTGCCAAAGCAGAATCGCAGCCCGAAACACTAACAGAACCATAAGCTGTAGGCAATAAAGTGGTGTTGGTTATCACTACAGAATCGCAACCGTTTACATTGCTAAACGTGGTAGTATTTGTACCTACTAAATTGGCATCGCAGGTTGTGGTGTTTATAGTTGTGGTAGGCGAAGCATAGTTGATTGTTAAATTGACAGTATGCACAGAATCGCAACCTGAAGTAGCTGTATATGTCTGCGAAACGCTTTGCGAAGCATAATACCAAGTACCAAATACTTGTGCCGAATCACAAGCGGTTTGATTATTGGAAGTAGTTATTTGATTAGAAATAGTAAGCACAACCGTATGCGTAGAATCACAACCGTTAGCAGCCGTATTATTTGCTACAATATTTTGCGAAGCGTAGTACCAAGTACCGTTTACATTTGCCGAATCACAGGCATTGATATTTTCTGTTGTAGCTAGCGAATTGGAAACACTAACTGTGTAAGTAACAATAGAATCGCAACCATTAGTAGCTTGATTGTTTAAGGTATCATTAAACGAAGTAGAAGCGTAATACCAAGTGCCGTTTGCCAAAGCAGAATCACAGCCCGAAACGCTAACAGAACCATAAGCCGTAGGCAATAAAGTGGTGTTGGTTACCACTACCGAATCGCAACCGTTTACATTGCTAAATGTGGTAGTATTTGTGCCTACTAAATTGGCATCGCAGGTTGTATTATTTATAGTTGTTGTGGGCGAAGCGTAATTGATTGTTAAATTGACGGTATGCACAGAATCGCAACCCGAAGTAGCTGTGTAAGTTTGCGAAACGCTTTGCGAAGCATAATACCAAGTACCAAATACTTGTGCCGAATCGCAAGCGGTTTGATTATTGGAAGTAGTTATTTGATTAGAAATAGTAAGCACAACCGTATGCGTAGAATCACAACCGTTAGCAGCCGTATTATTTGTTATAATATTTTGCGAAGCGTAGTACCAAGTGCCATTTACATTTGCCGAATCGCAGGCATTAATATTTTCTGTTGTAGCTACCGAATTGGTAACATTAACTGTATAAGTTACAATAGAATCGCAACCATTGGCAGCTTGATTGTTTAAGGTATCATTAAACGAAGTAGAAGCAAAATACCAAGTGCCGTTTGCTAAAGCAGAATCACAGCCCGAAACGCTAACAGAACCATAAGCCGCAGGCAATAAAGTAGTGTTGGTTACCACTACAGAATCACAGCCGTTTACATTGCTAAATGTGGTAGTATTTGTGCCTACTAAATTGGCATCACAAGTTGTATTATTTATAGTTGTGGTAGGCGAAGCATAGTTGATTGTTAAATTGACGGTATGCACCGAATCGCAACCCGAAACTGCTGTGTAAGTTTGCGAAACACTTTGCGAAGCATAATACCAAATACCAAATACTTGTGCCGAATCGCAAGCCGTTTGATTATTGGAAGTAGTTAGTGTATTATTTATAGTAAGTGCATAAGCTGTTATAGAGTCGCAACCAGCTCCAAAATAATTATGTAGTGTATCGTTAATTGTAGTAGAGCTATAATACCAAGTGCCATTAATTTGCGAAGAATCACAAGCGGTAATACTTACATTTTCTGTTACAGTATTGCAAGGTGGTGCACTAAAACATATTTCAATTCCCCACGTTTGCAAAGCACCTCCATCTTGATTATAACCATCGTGAATAGTCAAAATCCATGTTCCATTAGCATCTTCGCCATCAAAAGCAGACAAAGGATTTTCGGGAATGTAATTACCTCCATTTGTAGGCGGACAAGGATAATTATTATTAGCCGCCTCATCATCAAAATTTATATTAAAATTATTTTGAGAACTACAAATACCATCTATCAAAACAACGGACGTTCCGTTTGGACTTGTTAAAGTAAAGGTTAAATCGCTGATATAAGTATGAGTTCCCGTTAAATCAATAACATTTATATCATTAATAACACCTACCGTTCCAGAAATGGTTAAATCTGAATTAATAGTAGGAGTTCCCGATGATGAAATAGTAATGGGCACATCGGTACTGTTGTATATGACACAATTTACTGTTGTAAAACTAAAAATACTACTTACTATAGTATCACAATTATTGTAGGCTTCTACTTGCCAATAATAGGTAGTATTTGCAGCCAATGAAGACGAAGTATAGCTGGCAGTGTTTAATCCTGTTGCATAATCTACCACATTGTTTAATGCCGCATCTGTAGCAATAGTTATGGTATAAGATGCTCCCGAAACACTTGACCAAGTGAAATTAGTAGGTACAGAAACACCCGTTGCCGTATTTGCAGGAGAAGTTAAATTTACCGTTCCACTTAAATTATCTACAAGAGTAAGCGATAAATTTATTGTTTTTGTACCCGTGCTTCCCGTAGCATTTAGCGTAAAATTATAAGTACCGACTGCTACAGCAGCCGTATTTCCAATAGTAAGTGTAGATGTGTAGGCAGGATTTTGATTATTGGTAGAAAAACTACTACTTAATCCGGCAGGTAAACCACTCAAACTTAAAACCACATTACTATTAAATGTACCAATTTTATCTACATCAATAGTGTATTGAGCATCAGAACCGCTACACACACTTAGGCTTGTAGGGTTTGCCGCTACCGTAAAATCATTGGTAATAGCTGTAATGGTAAATACATTATTAGACACATCAAAAAATGTTCCGTTAGATTCCGCACATTGCACCATAACAATAGCAGTAGTTGTAGCTTGATTTGGTACGGTAATTATTTGACTTCCGTCATTTGGCGTATTGGCTAATAAGGTATCATTAAAAGTAACACCACCATCGTAAGAAATAAGTATGTTTACATTGCCACAATTTACCGTAGTTCCCGAACCTGTGTTTGCTACATTCCAAGTAACGGTTTCTGTAGTATTTCCGTCCCACGTTATACCGCTTGCCGTAGGGTATGTAACCACAAAAGGACCGGCACTTCCTACAAAATTAACGCTTATGTCTGTGTGGTCATTACAACCTCCGCCTGTAGCATTATCTCGCACCACCACTCTAAAATCCATAGATCTTGAAACCGTAGGCAGCACTTCCCAAGTAGGGCTGTTTCCTGCTATTACATCGGGCAGATTAGGGAAATATCGTGTAGGGCTTGTTGTGGGGTTAAAACTCCTAAAATTAGGTCCTCCCGTAGCAGTACTTACCGGAGGCATAGTGGCTGTTTGGTTGTCCATTTGCTCCCAGCAGTAGGTTAAGGTGTCATTATCGGGATCGCTACCGGTAGCTGTTAATGCAAAAGGCGTACTTACGGGCAAAGTTATAGTAGTAGCAGGATACGAAACACTTGGTTCATTATTACTTAAAGCCGTTCTTACCGCACAAGAATTGCCTGTGCCTGTTATAAAATTGCCTATTTCTTCTAAATTAATTCCATGGAAATAATCATCGCTATGAGCTTGCACATCGGGAGCACAAATACCTGCATAACCCATTATAGTAGAAGCACTTCCGGGTTCTACAGCCGTGGCATTGTTTCTATTGCAGTTATTGTTTTGTGTATGGTTTCCGCCAAACTGATGTCCCATTTCATGAGCCACATAGTCTATATCAAAATAATCGCCAATAGGTGCACCTTGTCCTGTTACGCCTCTGGCTTTACCTGTTCCACAAGGGGAACGCAACTGAGCAATACCGCCTCCACCTGTACTAAAAACATGTCCTATATCATAATTAGATGAACCTATAACATTATCAATATTTGTTTGATTTTCATTAAGCATTGTTGCCCCGCTATTATTGGTATAAGGGTCGGTAGCTCCATTCAAATAAATAAGCAAATTATTATTACCAATAATATTCATGTGAATAGCCATATCTCTTTCATATACGCCATTAACACGGTTCATAGTGGTAACTTGAGCCGCAGCCGTTAAAGGAACAGTGCCGCCATGAAATTGAGCATATTCGCCTGTGCAAGCCACGGCAAGGCGGTAGGTTCTCAGCTCGCAAGTGCCAAAACGTGCTGCCGTATTGCCTCCCATTTTCTGTTGGAAATTAGATGCTGTATCTTCATCAAGCAGACATTCAAAATCGCCTTTATTCTGGGAATCATTTTTGTAATACACAAAATAATCATTTACTTCTCCGCCATTGTGCGTTATAGGGTCTATTAAAACCGTTCCGTTTTTAGTTCCCAAAATCATGGCATGAAAACCGTGTGGCGTTATATCTAAACGAGTGTACCACTCCGGATGATTGGCACAGTAAGCTAAAAAAGTTTTGATTTCCGGAAATTTTTGAGCAAACTCCGGCTCATATACGGGCGATTCTACTACACTAAAATTTTCAAAACTACCATCGGGCAAAGGCAGGGTAATTATAAAGGAAGATGTTTTTACATTTCCATTGTAATCAATCATTGGAGCATTAAATAAGTAGTTTTTACAAGCCGAATAATTTAACTTAAAACTTTTGTATTTGTTGGGGAAAATATATTGCGTTCCTTTAAGATTGAGTTCTTTAAAATTGCTTTCTATCCAATAATTGTTTTGAGAAAACCCGAAAGTGAAAGTAAAGAAAGTAAGTAAAATAAGTAAATTTGTTTTCATTCTTTAAATTTTACAGCCTTTAAAGGTACAATAATAGCGTAAAAATCAAAATAGTTTAACTTTACAATTTTAAAAAGTTATTGCCCGATAATTTTGAAAATAAGAAATAAATAATATATCTTGCACTCCGTATAAGCGAAATATATACGAGATGAATGTTTGGATGTATAATTGTTGGGTACAATATGAAAATCACAATTCCATTACGAGGTTCTGACTTTGAAGAAGATTATTCTTCATATGAACTTTTTTTGAAGGAAATAGTACTTCATTCGAATAACCAATCGTTGATTAATCTTATTAATTCATTTCACGCACCGTAAGATGAATAATAATATTCCTCAAGTAAAGTAGCAAGCTTCCTAATTCCGATTATGAATATATAATAGTCTAATGTCGGCTACGCCTTATTTTACTATATGTATTACTATATCGGCATTTACCATCGTAAAACACAAAAATAGATTAGACTATTTTGTGTTGACAATTGGTATAGTTTTTAGATTGCTTTGTTCGTGCCTCACTCGCAAAGACGCACTTGTGTCGGTTCGGTCTTTACGAACGAAGTGAAGCTCATTTTAAAAATTCAATTAGCTTGTTCGGATAATCAGTAATAATTCCATCAACATTTAATTTTATCATTCTTTTCATTGCCTTTTCATTATTTACTGTCCACGGTATTAATTCAATCTTATTCTTTTTGCAATATAAAACTAACCTTCTGTTTACACTTCTATAATTAGGGCTTAAAATATTGGGTATAAAATTCAAATGCTTAATTTCTTTTTTAGCTTTAGCAGAAAAAACAGTTAACAACGCTGTTTTAATATTGGGGTATTTTTGATGCAAATATTCTATAGTTCTTTTATCAAACGACTGAATAATTACTCTATCTTCTATTTTTTTATCTTTTATTACAGCCATTAATGCCTCTACAAAAACACTTGGTTCGGGCTGGTAAATATTATCTAATGCAACTTCCGATTTGGTTTCTATATTGTATTTAACAGGATAAAACCCATTATTTCTAATAAAAGCTTCAACGGTATCCATAACTTCGCTAAGTAATGGTTTATATGTCTTTAATTTCTTTTGGTTCGGAAAATTGGGATGAGGTACACTACCACAATCGCATTTCTTTATTTGATTATAAGTCATTTTGTAAATATTAAAATCCTTTTCTTTACTTTTTTCAATGGTATGCCCTGCCGTATCGGTACAAAAAGTTGCATTTATATATGGGTCGTGGCTAACCACTACTTTGCCATCGGCAGAAATTACCACATCCATTTCTAAAGTATTAACGCCCAACTGCAAAGCGTGTATAAAGCCTTCTATACTGTTTTCGGGATATAAACCTCTTGCTCCTCTATGCCCTTGTATATCTATTTGGCTAAATACCAAATTATTAGCCAACGCAATAATTGTAAGTAATAATGTTTTTTTCATGGTTGCAATTTAAAGAAATAAAATAATGTAGAGGACTAAGTTTAATTAATTAAATGTTAAATACTATGCAAATGCAAAATATTTTGTTATACCAATGATTTATGCTCTAAGATAGCATCTTGGGACGTTTAAGTAATTTGAATTACAGTTTGTGGTCTTTTACTTTTGTCTTGATACAAAAGTAACAAAAAATCAAGACTGTAATCAAAAATACTAAAATGCTATAAAACAGACGAGGACAAATTAATGTATGCTCAATTTTAGTTTTCCTAAAGTATTTTCACTCGTAGGAGCATACTAATTTGTCTATCCGTATTTTTATAAAAACCACTTATAGTTGATGTCTGTTTTACATCATTTCTTAACGTATTTTTGATTAAGGTCAGATAAAAAGTGCACTTTAAGTTTGCAAGTGGGGCACCCATTAACCGAAAACTCCGTAAAAAATTAAACTGTTTGAAGAACGGAGTGATGAGTTTTTGATTTTTAGGAGTTGAGGTTATAATGGGTCGCTGAAAACTTAGTGCGATTCTCCGCCAAAGGGCGGACAAGTTTTTGTAACTTTTCTTCTAAAGAAAAGTTAATGTAAAATACTTCATGGGTATCTTTACAGATAGTCATAATATTTTGTGTATTTGGGATGTTAGACAAAAACCTAATAAACTAAGAAAAATACTTCAATAAAACTAAAACAGCTCCATTTGTTCATCTTTTAACAGCCTAAAAGATTTGCGGTGTAATGGACAAGCACCATGCTCTGCTATAGCCTCTCGGTGTGCCTTTGTAGGATAGCCTTTATTGTTTTCCCACAAATAATTAGGGTATTTTTTAGCTTGCTCTAACATAAACTCATCTCTATATGTTTTAGCCAATATAGATGCCGCTGCTATAGAAGCATATTTAGCATCTCCTTTTACTATGGTTTTAAAAGGTATATTTTGATAAGGATAAAATTTATTGCCATCTATAATAATATGCTCCGGCTGTATTTTTAGTTTATCTAAAGCTAAATGCATAGCATATATTGATGCTTTAAGAATGTTTATTTCATCTATTTTGTCATTATCCACAAAAGCTACGGCATAACTTAAAGCTTGCTGTTCTATTATTGTTCTAAGTAAATTTCTGTTTTTCTCATTTATTTGTTTAGAATCGTTAAGCATTTCATTAGAAAAATTTGTAGGTAAAACAACTGCCGCTGCCACCACTGGCCCAGCTAAACAACCTCTTCCCGCTTCATCGCAACCTGCCTCTATACTGTTTTCTTTATAAAATGATGCTAACATCTATTGCTCCACTCCTGCTTTATAATTTTTGTTTATAATTGTTCCATCGGCTTTTATGTATTTGCCTTTGCCTTCTCTATTATTATCCAGCCATCTACCTTCATAAATATCGCCATTGCCAAAATAATATTTGCCTTTCCCATGCATTTTTCCGTCTAAAAATTGCCCTTCATATTTAACTCCATCTTCCCACGTAAAAGTACCCATTCCTGTCCTTGCTCCAGATTTATATTCACCTACGTATTTATCTCCATTATAATAAGTAAAAACACTTTGACCATTTTTTACATTATTGTACCATTGTCCTTCGTAAATATCTCCATTTCTATAGGTGTAAATTCCTTTGCCTTCTTTCTTAAAATTTATCCAAGAACCTTCATACGTATCGCCATTTAAGTAATAACAAACGCCCTTGCCTTGCACCACACCGTTTATTAAAGAACCCACATATTTATCGCCATTGCTATAAGTATATACGCCATTGCCGTGCATCATATCATCTTTAAAATCGCCAGTATATTTATCTCCATTAGGAAAATCGTAAGTACCTTTCCCTTGTCGTTTATCGTCAAGCCACTCCCCTACATAAATACCGCCATCGTCAAAAGTACATTTTCCATATCCTTGCCGTTTTCCGTCCTTTACTTCGCCAAAATACTCAGCATTATTAAACTTTAATTTTTCCTTTTTTTGAGCAAAAGAAAAAATACATAGCAATAAAAAACTAATTAGTAATACATTTTTTTTATTCATAGTATAAAAACAATTAAACTCTATAAGCAAATGTATTAAAAATATTTATAGAAACAAAGCGATATAATACACTATCCTATTTCATTAGTTAAGCCTAAAAGAAATGAAATTTTATTAATAAACACAAGGTTTTTTAATCTTTAACAATCTTTTTTACCAAACGTTTGTTTGATTATTGAAAATAAGTGATAAATTTCTTACTTTTGCACCACAAAAAAATAAAAATTTATGAAGATATTAGTTCCTATAAGTAAAGTGCCTGATACTACGGCAAAAATTGCCTTTACTGACAACAATACAAAATTTGATACCAATAATGTTCAATTTATTTTAAACCCTACCGATGAGTGGTATGCTTTAGTTAGAGCCGTTGAATTAGTTGAAAAAAATGGTGGCAGTGTTACCGTAATTAATGTAGGCGGTGCAGATAATGACCAATATATACGCAAAGCATTAGCCATAGGAGCAAATGATGCCGTTAGAGTTAATGCAGAGCCTTCAGATGCTTATTTTGTAGCTTCGCAAATAGCTACTTATGCTAAAGACAAAGGTTTTGACTTAATAATAACCGGAAAAGAAACTATAGACTACAACGGTGCTGAAGTGGGTGGCATGATAGCTGAATTTTTAGATTTAGGTTATGTTGGTTTAGTTAATACTTTAGAAGTAGAGGGTACTACAGCCACTTTAACAAGGGAAATAGAAGGCGGTGTAGAAAAAGTACAAGCTAATTTACCATTAGTAGTAGGTGCAGAAAAAGGTTTAGCAGAGCAACGTATTCCTAACATGAGAGGAATAATGCAAGCCCGTACTAAGCCATTAAGCGTAGTAGAACCAAATGGTGATGGTGCATTAGTAGAAATAAAAAAATACGATTTACCACCGGCTAAAAGTGGTGTTAAGTTAGTAGATGCAGACAATGTAGCCGAATTAGTAAGATTACTTCACGAAGAAGCAAAAGTTATATAACCTCAAAATAAAATAAAAAATGTCAGTTTTAATATATATAGATCAATCAAACGGAGAAGCAAAAAAAGCAAGTTTAGAAGCAGCATACTATGGTAGCCAAGTAGCCGCTAAAGAAGGTGGCGATGCCATAGGACTATTTTTAGGCGAAGGAAGCGGATTAGAAAGTTTAGGTAATTATGGCTTAAAAAAAGTGCTTCAAGTTAATAATGCAGCATTCAATAATTTTGATTCAAAAGCATTTACAAAAGTAATAGCCGAAGCAGCGGAAAGCATAGGTGCTAAAACGGTAGTTATTCCTTTTAATCAAAATGGAAAAAGCTTAGCACCAAGAGTATCCGTAAAATTAAAAGCAGGATATGTGCCGGGTGCATCTACTTTAGTAGATAATGGTACGGTAACAAAAAGTGTATTTTCCGGTAAAGCTTATGCCACTTATGGTTTTAATACCGATAAAAAAGTAATAGGTTTATCGGCAAACTCTATTCAAGTTCAAAAATCTGATACTACAGCAAGTGTAGAAGCATTTAACACAAGTGTAAGTGCCGGAGATTTTGCTTCAAAAGTGCTTAGCGTAGAAACGGTAGAAGGAGAAGTGCCTTTAACAGAAGCAGAAATAGTAGTAAGTGCAGGTAGAGGATTAAAAGGACCGGAAAACTGGGGAATGATAGAAGATTTAGCTCATGCATTGGGTGCCGCTACAGCTTGTTCTCGTCCGGTATCGGATATAGGATGGCGTCCTCACCACGAGCACGTGGGTCAAACAGGGGCAACTGTTAAACCAAATTTATACATTGCCATAGGAATTTCTGGAGCTATACAGCACTTAGCTGGGGTAAACCAAAGTAAAGTGATGGTAGTAATAAATAACGACCCTGAAGCTCCGTTCTTTAAAGCAGCAGACTACGGAATAGTAGGAGATGCTTTTGAAGTAGTGCCTAAATTAGTAGAAGCTGTAAAACAATTTAAAGCACAGCAAAGCTAATTATAGTTATAAAATTGTAAGGAAAAGCCGTTTTTGTAAAATAAAAACGGCTTTTTTAATTTTTTCACTTTTATTTTACTAAAATATTGATATATTTATGCTCAAATAAATAAAAAGAAAATGAAAAAACTAATAGTATTAATGGGCTTATTTGTAGCAGGATTCTCTTTTGCTAATGCCCAAGCACAAAAAAGCGAAGTAAAAACTACACATCAAAAATCTGATGATGATTTGAAAAGTAAAGAAGCTGCATTCTTAGAAAAACAAGATAAAAGAATAGCAGAGTTAAATGAAGTAGTTGCATTAACGGCAGGTCAACAATCAAAAATTGCAGACATTAACAAGCAACAAAATGAAAAACTTAGAGCTGTGTATGTAAAATATAATAGTGTAAAAAATGAAGACAGCAAAGCTTTAGGAAAAGAAGAGATGAAAAAAATTAACGCTGAAAGAAAAGACATGATTAAAAGTGTATTGACTAAAGAGCAACAAGAAAAATGGTCGGCTTATGAAGCTACTAAGAAAGCAGAAAAAGCGGAAAAAACAGATGACCATAGTGGACATAATCACAAATAATGCTAACACTATAATTAAATTATAGATATTTTAAAAATCCTCTTGAAAGCAAGAGGATTTTTTATTTTAAAGGAATTTACAGCAAAGGCTTTGGGGGTTATCTTTTCTAAATTCGGATATGGTTTTGAAATGGGGTTGTAGTTTTCCAATCATCCACATCACTTCTATATTGGTCATACAAGCATGAGCCAGTTTTCTACAAGAACGGATTCCGTTTCTGTAACCGTAAAGATATAATTTAATTAAATCTGTAGGGTGATAGGGAATGTTTCCTTCGGCATTAAGGGTATGGTTGGTAAAGCCGAGTGCTTTAACATCAAGCGTATCTACAAAGGCATCTACTACTCGGGCAAAACTATCGGGTGCTACCATTTGGTCTAAGCAGGTAACCTCCAACTGAAATCTGTCTTGTTTTTGTCGGTATTGCATACCTTAAAGATAATATACTTATACCCAAGATATACCTTTTCTTTTAAACTTGTCCACATTGCAGTGTGTAGGTTATTGCACAGTCTGACGGTTTGTATAAGAATAGTAGTGGACTACTGAACTCTAATTTTTAAGTTGTTACTAAATTTTACGCGGGCTACAATGATCATATTTACTCCTGTTTTGACTATTGTTTTTTATGCTTTGTTATGCTTTCGGGGTTTTAATTATTCATATATTTTTTAAATTGCTCTGCTTCTTCTAACAATTTTTCAAGTTCCTTTTTTGACGTAGGTTTGTTATGATAATAATCAAGAATATGAAAATTCTCTTTAAGGTTTTTTAGTTCTGCTTTTTGCTGTATTTTTTGAATTTCATTAAAATACGATACATTGTTTCTTTTTCGAAAGACAAATGGTCCTTCTGTAAAATTGCAAGGTGCATAACTAAAATAGTTCCTTCTGTTTATTTCGTTTGGTTTCAGTTTGTCAAGATAAATCCTATCTACATCTCCAAAACCACGTAATGATTTAAATACAATATCTCTATAAGAATCTTTATTTTCAGGCTCTTTTCTTAAAGATTCATTACTATCAAAATAATTATCGTGGATATATATTTCATGAAATCCAGGTTTTATTGCTATTAATTCTGCATAAATCCGATTGTAATTTTCTATGTCCAACTGTCTCAAATAATTAATGATAAATTCTAATTCTTCAAAATCTTTTTTAAACAGAATTTCATCCTTTGCTCTTTTTGAAAAACCTGCATTAATCCAAAAAGTATCATTATCCACCCTTTTTTTAGTATTACCTTGATATATTTTAATCCCTGCAAATGACTGAAATGCTTTATTAAAATCAGCACTAATTTTTTCAGAAGGATTTTTTATATTAGACTTGTATATGCTTTGAAGATATTTGAATCGAATACTATTAAAAACTCGTTCAATCTCCATTTCTGGTTTTATTAAGTATTTTAATACGCTTTCAACCGATGGGTCTTTTTTTCCTAAAAAATCAATTCCAATTTTTCTTAAAGAATAGTTTTTACTATTTATTATTCCATTTTTAATAAAATTACATAGTAATAAACCTTTTGAATCAATTTTCAATTGAACAATTTCATCATCAGTTGTTTTGTAAAGACCGTCTCTATTTTTATTTGAGAGAAGTAGCAATTTATCCACATATTCAGGATTGCTTTTTACCACAGTTGTTTTATAATTCATTTATTGTCCAATTATTTTTTTAAATGTTTCAACATCTTCCTTTTTGTTTGCATCAAGAGAACACCAAACATAGTCAGAAACAAATAGTCTAATAGTTGGTTTTATGCCAAGAAAAATTGGTGCAAAATCTCTCAAAGTGTCATACCACGCCCTTTGCTCATCTCTAAATGGGGGGTCATTATCTTTTTTATTAAGTTTTTCACATAATTCCATCCATTTTTCTTTTTTATATCCAAGTGATAATTTGTCTGGATAGTTTTTAAGTGCAATAAGACGAGGTTTAGTAAAATGCTGAGATTCATCAAATTCAAGAATAAATTTATCTTTCACAAAATAATCTACGTTTGGAAGCCTTTTTGACCTTACGAATTCGTTGTACTCTCTATATTCTTGTAGTTTATGAAATATATTTTCAAGATTTGGATTTAGGTCATTGGGTTTAAATTGTTCTACTTTGTTTGGAAGTTGAAGATTATAGTTTTCTAAAACATTTTCTTGTCCATATATTTTCCCAAGCAATTCAAATACTCTCTTTTTACATTCTTTACATCTTTCACTATGTTTTTTCATCTATTCGTCTCTTTTTTTGCCTGAAGCACAACGGGAGTCTGTACATTAACCCACAAAACTCGGGATTTTCAAATGTAAATATAAAATATATTTTTGAAAATTAAGAGGTTTTTTAAACAAAATGTGAGGAGTTGATTTTGTTGTGTGAGGCTTTGTGGTAAATGTGGTGCTTAAAAATGAAAAAATAGCCGTTTTTATGGCTTTTAGTTGTTTTATTAGCTCTATTGGGTTAAAAATGGACATAGTTCTCCTAAGGTTATACACCGTAAAGGCTATGGCTATCTCTGTAAGCACCTTTTCTTTGGTTCTAACTAAGGTGTGGTCTAAGTGCCACTGCCTCTTAAGTGTGCCAAACTGATGCTCAATTATTTGTTGTCTTTCTCTGTAGTATGCCGCATTGGCTTCTACCCGTTTTTTGTTGCGGTCTATCGCATCTTGATATTCTGAGCGTTGTACTATTCTTCCTTGTTTTCTGTTGGTGCATTGTGCTTTGAGTGAGCATGTTTTGCAGGCTGTAGTTGTATAGTGTTTAAATTTTATATCTTTAGCTCCTTTCTTTTTGCTTTTTCGGGTATAAACAGTTCCGTTAGTTGTTAAGGTTTCTTGTGCAGGACAGGTATAGGTATCTTCTTTTTTGTTGTACAGAAAAGATTCTACAGGAAAAACATCATTGGTAACAGAAGCACTATTGGCTTTGGGGGCAACAAAAGGTGTGGCATTCATTTTTTCACATTCATCCAGTTGAATACCTGTATGATAACCTTTATCTGCTAGTACGGTACACTTCTCGGATTGTGTGTTTTGCATGGCTTGTTCTGTAACGTTAGCCAGTTGGTGTGTGTCGTTTACATCTCCTGTATCAAAAGCTACAAGGAGCTTGTGTTTATCGTCAGAGGCAGCTTGAATGTTGTATCCTACTTTAACGGATGTACGCTGAAATACTACAGCTCGGCTATCGGGGTCTGTGGTAGATATTTGTCCGTCTTCTGTATCTTCAAGTTGTTTATGCAATGCTTCGTATTTCTCCTTTTTCTTTTCTTGGTCTTTGATTTTATCTTGGATAATGGTTTCTTTTTTTTGCGGTAGTTCTTCATCTAAAGCAGCTTCATATTCCGCTATTTTTTGGTCAATATATTCAAGATGTCGTTTTATTTTTTTATCGTTAAAATTGTTTTTCAAGCTGTTTTGTGCTCTTATTTTAAAGGAATCAACAGCAAAGGCTTTACCTTCTATCAATTTCCAACCTTTCAGCACTAAAAGAAAGTGACGGAATGTGTTTTTAAAGGCTTGAGGATTGTCTTTTCTAAAGTCGGATATGGTTTTGAAATGGGGTTGTAGTTTTCCAATCATCCACATCACTTCTATATTGGTAATGCAAGCATGAGCCAGTTTTCTACAAGAACGGATTCCGTTTCTGTAGCCGTAAAGATAGAGTTTAATTAAGTCTGTAGGGTGATAGGGAATGTTCCCTTCTGTGTTAAGCGTATGGTTGGTAAAGCCGAGTGCTTTAACATCAAGCGTATCTACAAAGGCATCTACTACTCGGGCAAAGCTATCGGGTGCTACCATTTGGTCTAAGCAGATAAACTCTAACTGAAATCTGTCTTGTTTTTGTCGGTATTGCATACCTTAAAGATAATATACTTATAACAAAACCTGACAGTACTTTTCCGTTATTGTAGAGATTGCCTGCCTGCCGCAGGTAGGCTTCGTTCGTACCTCACTCGCAAAGACGATCCTTTGGAACATACTCGTGCCACGACTCCAAGTCGTGGCACGAGTAAAGAACGGGTTCGCCTTTGCGAACGAATTTAGGCAATCTTTAGCTTTTAATAAATTAAGCAACCTTTTTTGTCAATACCAAAAACTCGTTTATTTGCACTTCAGTAATGTAGCGAATTTCGCCATCTTTTTCATAGTTTCTGTGGGTTAGTTTACCTTGCACCATTAACTCATCTCCCTTTTTACAAAGTTTATCAATTAATTCTGCTGTTTTTCCCCACGCCACTAGTCTGTGCCATTCGGTTTTAGTTTGCAAGTTGCCTTCTTTATCTTTATAGCTTTCATTTGTTGCCAAAGAAAAATTTAGCAAGCTATTGCCATTCTCTAAAGATTTTAATTCTGTTTCGTTTCCTAATCTTCCGATTAATTGTACTTGATTTTTTAATGCGTTCATAATTTTAATTTTTTATTGATTAACTAATTATTTGTTGACGATGCAAAGATGAACGCACTTCAAAATTTTATTCGTATTTTAAACATTTGTGTTCGCTTAATATACGTTTGTTTTCGTTTGTAAATGATTAAATTATTGTTTTTCAATCAGTTGAGTGATTTTTTAAAAGAATAAAAAAGGAAAGTTTTTTAGTGGAAATAATTGATTGCTATTAAACTGTCAGGTTTGCTATGTACCTCCCCACAGTCGGCTTCCTTTTCACTACAACCAAAATACTCCGTTCGCAAGAACGAACCACACAAGCACGTTCTTGCGAGTGAGGTACAAGCGGAGTAATCTCTACAGTAAAAAGCATTCTGAACTTTTTGAAATTAAATTCAAGGTGATAATACCTTAAATGATTAAGTGGATAAAATTTTTTATAATAATAAAATAGGCTTATTTAAACACATGAATACATTTTAACATTAACCAATGTTTATGTAGAAAAGTTAATTAAAAAACTGTAACTTTGATTATATCTCAAATAGCATAAAAGATGTTTCAATTTATATCAAATAAGAAAGGAGAAACTACAGGAGTTTATATTCCTATTGAAGAATGGGAAAAAATTGTAGAAAGTTTCCCAGGTTTAAATACGTTTAGTGATGTGCCTAAATGGCAAAAAGATTTAGTTAAAGAACAAAAGGCAGCACTTAAAGAAAATCCTAATTCTTTTATGGAATTTGACTCCTTTATAGATGAAGTTGAAAAGACTTTATAATGAGGGTAATTATTTCACCTCTTGCACAACAACAAATAAAAGATGCTTCAAAATGGCACAATAAACAGCAAAAAGGTTTAGGTGCTCGGTTTACAAAATCTATTAGGGATACAATTAATATACTCAAAGTGAATCCGTTTTATCAAATACGATATTCAAATGTTAGGATATTAAACACGAAAACATTCTCATATTTAATTCACTATGTTGTTAAGGATAAAGAAAAAATGATTATTATTTTCGGTGTTTTTCACGCTTCAAGAAATATAGACCATTATATAAAGAAGTAGTAAATTTTATCTTTTGAACAAAATTATACCAACTGTTAATTCAAGGTAATAACATCTTGAATGGCAAATAAGATTGCTTCACTCCGTTCGCAAAGACGAACCACACAAGTGCGTCTTTGCGAGTAAGGTACGAACGAAGCAAACTCTATAAATCTATTTGTCTAACTATCTAAAAGTCCCCCGTGGGAGATTTTAGGTGGCTAAAGTTATGCTATAAAAACACTAAACTTCAAACACCCACCCAAACTCTCAAACAATACAAAAAAACTATATAAGTGCTAATACTTCTTTTTTAACCCACGCTTCGGAGCCATCTTGAAGTTTTATTTTGTACCAGTTATCTACGCTATCTTGTACGCTTACTTTCAGACCCTCATGTATAGTGCCCAGCTCTTGAGCGTTGTGGTTTGGCGAACTTTTAGTATTTACGGCTTTTTGCAAAATAATAGCACTGTTGCTTTCCTTGTCGTAGTTGTTTTTTTGATAAGCTAAAAACAAAAGAACAAGACTTAAACTTAAAAATAATTGGCTACCTAATTTTATTTTTTTGACTTTAAAAAAAGTAAATAATCCCCACAAAATAAGGGAAAACCACAGCAATGATATTCCAAAAACTGCCCATTTTGATGCTGAAAAGAAATTGAGCAAGCTAAACCACCAATTAACAAAGAATAAATGGGGCAATGGTTCTATATTATCGGCTGTTCTGGCGTAGGCAAAACGGAGGTTGTGGTGTATATCTTTGTTGCGTGGAGCAAGTTTTTGAGCTTTTTCTAAATAAAGAATGCTCTTGCCTAATTCTCCCGTTTTAAAATAAGCATTGCCTAAATTATAGTATAAATTTTCAGAGTGATACCCTTCTTTTAGTAATTGTTCATATTGCTCAACGGCTGTTGTATAATTTTCATTTTCATAAGCTTTATTGGCACTTTCAAAAGTGTTTTGTTGTGCAAAAGCAGTAGAAAATAGTGCTATAAAAATAAATAAGCTCTTTATAATACTTTTTGTTGTTTTCAACTTAAGGCAGTAAATATGGTGTTTAAGCCAACTCATTTTCTATATTTTCTATACAGTTTTTGGTTGTTAAATAATCTTCTTGCATTTTATGGTCAGATGCCGGACTGTAAAGTGCCATTTCTGCATTTTGTATTACTTCCATAAATTGTTGTGCTAATAATTCAGGTACATTTCTTTCCGCAAATTTTTGAGTGATGCTCTCTTTATTTAGTTCTGCTTGCGTTATATTAAATTTATCACTCACATAGCAGTTTAAAGCTGTAAATATTTCGTTATAAAATGCTTTTTTATCGTGCTTGTCTAAAAATATTTTAGCTTGTTTTAATCTTTTTAAAGCCTCTTTTTGTGCTTTTTTTCGTTTGGTGGCTACTAAGTCTATTTCTTTGTTATCTACATATTTTACAAGTAAAAACAACAAACCAAAAAGTAAAACTGGTGCTCCTGCTGCCACATAAAATAAATTAGAACCGTAAAAACTTTGCTTCCTTTTGGTTAAATCATTATTCAACTTTATGTAGTGAATATCTTCATCTAAAGCATCTGCATTTTTAGTAGGATTTTGTTGTACTACAGCTTCTCCTTCTACATGAATATTAAAAGTATCAGAGTATAAATGTTTATAAGATTTACTTTCTAAGTCAAAATAATTAAACTCTACAGGAGGAATTTTAAAATCTCCCGGCTGGTTAGGTACAATTAAATAGGTAAAGTTTTTAGAGCCATTTATAAAATTAGAGGATTGAGATATATTTTCTGTTATTTGAGGGTCGTAAACTTCAAAAGCTTTAGGAAATTCAGGCTCAATATCGTTAAAAGCCATTATGTTTCCTTTGCCGTTAATGTTTATTTTTAAGCTTGCGGGGTTGCCTACGTCTAATTTTGAAGAGTCTAATGTTGCCATCATGCTAAAATTGCCTACAGCTCCCGAAAAATTAGCAGGTTTGTTAGCCAAAGGCAAAGCTTGCACATTGATATTAAAAGCATTGCTACTAAAATTATACTCCACTTGCTTGTAACCCATGGTTTGCATTTGAAAACCAAAAAATGACTCTGTTCTTGGTTCACTTACCATTATAACCGAATTAATTTTAAGTGGATCTATAGTAAATTTTCCTTCACGCAAAGGAAATAAAGCCCATTTAGCTATCACTAAAGTTTGATATTGCTTGCCGTTATATTCTTCGGGTTTCCAGTCGTCTGTATTAACTTTTATATCTTGTTTCCAAAATCCGTTCATTTCCGGCACTTCAGATAATTGAGCACCATAAGTGTTGATACGCTGGTACAATTTAGCATACAAAAATATTTGTTCGCCTACATACGGATTGTTTTTTGATGAATAAACCTTAACAAATAGATTGTCTTTAGCTTGCTCTTTCCAGTCTTCGCCACTTGGATTAGTAGCTGACTGTTGCGGTTGCGGTTGCTGAGACGACTGTGTTCTGGTATTATTTTGTTGATGATTGTTAGAAGTAGTAGGTTCTTGTCCTTTTACCACTTCTACATTTATAGGTTTGGTAGTTAAAGTTTGTCCATCTACTTCTATGCTTGCACCTGCTATGGTTAAATTTCCTTCTTTTATAGGTCGTAAATAGTAGTAGTAGCTTATTGATTGGCTGGTTTTTCCATTTATCCATTGGTAACTACTGCTTTGGTTGGGTCCGCTTAGTATTTTAAAACCTTCAAAATTGGGTGGTTTAAATCTGCTACCGTTGGCATTTTCTAAGGTAAAAACTACTTTATAGTTGGCGTCTGTAGATGTTTTAGAAGATGCTTGAGCATAAAAATTGGCTTGTGCTAAAGCAAGGTTGGCAAATGCCATAAAAGAGAATAATATGGATAACAAACGTTTCATTACCAATCTTTTTGTATAATAACGTTAACGGGTTCTCCTTCTATTTTGTCTAATTTTTCTTGAAGTTTATTTTCTTCATTTTCAAGAGCTTTTAATAGTTTATCTGCTTGCTCTTTACTTAGTTTCATTTCTTTAGGTTGGGCAGGTTGTTCTTCTTCTTTGCCATTATTTTTGCCTTGGTTTTGTTGGTCTTGTTGCCCATTTTTGTCTTTATCCTGCTCTCCCTTGTCTTTTTGGTCTTGCTTTTGGTCGCCTTTATCTTGGTCTTTTTTGTCGTTGTCGTCTTGGTTTTGTTGGTCGTTTTTATCTTGATTTTTATCGTCTTTATTTTGCTGGTCTTGGTTTTGTTGGTTTTGCTGTTGTTGTTGTTGTTGTTCTTTTTGAAGCATTAATTGTGCATAAGCTAAATTATATTTAGTATCCATATCATTGGGTACTAATTTTAGAGCTTCTTTATAAGCTTTTATGCTTTCTTCATATTTCTTTTCACTAAGGTAGCTATTGCCTAAATTGTGGTAAGCATGAGCTTTATCTTCTTTATTTTCAAATTTTTCGGCACTATTAGAAAAAAAACTTTGAGCTTGTTCCATGTTATTTTGGGCGTATTGGCTTACGCCAATATTGTATAGTGGCACTGCAGCATTGGGTTGTTTATCTAATGATTTTCGGTAGGAAATTTCAGCATCGGTATATTTTTTTTGCTTCATTTCTTTATTGCCTTGTTTTACATATCCATAAGCTCCTTGTGCTAAAGAAAACTGAGCAATTACTACAAATAAAATACTATGAAATATCTTTTTTACCATCCTAAACTATCCCATTTTTTTTCACTTATAAAAATTTCAATCAAAAGTAATACCAAAGCAATACTTAAAAATAAAGGAAAATGATTTTTAAAGCTGGTAAATACTTTTTCGTCTATTTGTCTGCCTTTTTGCCCACTTAAAGTGGCTAATAAATCTTTAGAAGACTGCACCGATGAAGCATTCAAATACACTCCTCCCGATTGTTTGGCAATATCTCTAAGCATATTTTCATTTAGCTTGCTTAGCACCACATTTCCTTCGTTGTCTTTTTTGTATTGTCCATTTTTTCCATCGGGTATGGGCGCTCCTTTTTCTGAACCAATGCCTATAGTGTGTATAATAACACCTTGCTCTTTAGCTTCTTTTATTTTTTCTTCTACATCGCCATCGTGGTTTTCGCCATCGGTTATAATAACCAGCGTTTTATATCCTTCGCTTTCTTTATCAAAAGATTGAAGAGCTAAATCTATAGCTTCGCTAATATCTGTACCTTGCTGTGGTACCATATTGGTATTTATGGTTTTTAGATACATTTTAGCTCCCGAATAATCAACTGTAATGGGCATTTGCAAATAAGCATTTCCGGCAAAAACTATTAAGCCAATGCGGTCGTTGTTCATTTCGTCTATTAAATTAGAAACAAACTGCTTAGCTTTTAACATTCTACTGGGAGCTACGTCTTGTGCATTCATAGATTTTGAAACATCTATAGCAAAAAATACATCTATGCCTTCGCGTTTTACGGTTTCGTATTTTGTGCCCACTAACGGATTTGCCCAACCTATAACTAAAGCAATAATTGCCAATACCATTAACACTATTTTGATAGTTTTTCTTGTAGTACTGGAGGTAATGCGTAGTTGTTTTACCAAGTCCGATTCGCCCAGCTTTTTAAACTTTTTATTTCGGCTTATTAAATAAGCTACAAAAAGCAGTATAACTACAACTACTATTAGCAATGCCCATAAATATTCGGTATGTGCAAATTTTAACATAACTGCAAATGTAATTAACCCTGTTAAGTAAAAAAATGCTTTAAAATTTTTTAACCGTAATTACTTAAGTTTTAATACCGATTATGGATATATAATAGTCCAATATCGGCTACGCCTTATTGTACTAAATATATTATACTACCGACATTTACCATTGTAAAACACAAAATAGATTAGACTATTTTTTGTTGACAATTGGTATAATATAGATTACCGATTAGGATTGGTATAATTTACACTCCCTATCTATTAAAAAACCAAAGGGCTTACCAAAATTTTGGTAAGCCCTCTTCCTTAAACAAAACATTTATAACTATTGCCATCCACCACCTAAGGCTTTATACAAATTTACCATTGCATTCATTTGCTCTTTTTTGGTTTCTATTAAAGAGTTCTTAGCTTCTAATGCATCTCTTTGTGTTAAAAGTACTTCCATATAGTCTGCTCTTGCCGATTGGAACAACTGTTTTGAAATATCAATTGACTCTGTAAGTAAACCTACTTGTCTATTTTGATGCTCATAACTTCTTTGCATATTATCTACATTTGAAAGTTGGTTAGCCACTTCTCTATAAGCATTTATTATGGTTTTTTCATACTCATAAGCAGCTTGCACTTGTTTAGCATTAGCTGTTTTATACTCCGCTTTTATAGCATTAAAATTTACTAAAGGAGCTATAATATCTCCTGCCAAATTAAATAAAATAGACTCCGGAGAATTTATTAAATATTTAATATTAAATGCTTGATATCCCACGCCTGTTTGAATACCAAATGATGGAAAAAATTTAGCTTTAGCTACTTTTATATTCAGTTTAGAAGCTAATAACTCATTTTCTGCTTGTCTAATATCCGGTCTGTTTTCTAACAGTTGAGATGGAATACCTGTTTCTATAACTTTAGGCGTAAGGCTTATAAAATTTGAATCACTTCTTAAAATAGTTTGACTTGTTTTACCCGTAAGAAAATTAATATTATTTTCTGTAACCGTAATTTCTTGCTTTACTCTAAATAACTCACTTTTATTTTTTTCTACTTCTGCTTCAAAACGTTTTACTGCTAAGGAATTTACTCTGGCAGACTGCTGCAGCTGCTTAACCATATCTAAGGCATTTTGCTGAATTTTTATGTTTTCTTCTAAATTTTTAAGTTGATTATCTAAAGCTACAAGCTCGTAGTACGAGTCTGCCACTTCAGCGATTAAATTAGTTGTTAAAAAATTCTTTCCGTCTATGGTAGCCATATATTCCATTACGGCTGCATTTTTAGCATTCCGAAGTTTTTTATAAACATCTAACTCCCACGATGCAAACAAACCAAACTGAAAATTGCCTAAAAATTTAGGAAATTCTTTTCCATTTGCCATGTCTAATCCTTCTTCAATGGCTCCATTTCGGGTATATGTACCTACTTTGTCCACATCGGCACCTATTTTAGCACTTACAAAAGGCAAGTATTCTCCTTTTCTTGCTTTTACTTCATTGTTGGCAATATTTATTTTTTGCATTACAATGTTAAGCTCCTTGTTGTTAGCTAAAGCAGAGTCAATTAAATTAACTAAATAAGGATCTTCAAAAAAGTCATTCCATTTTAGTTGTGCTGAATTTACAGTATCTGTTTTTCCTTCTTGAAAAGCCTCTGGCAGGCGTGTATCTGCTTCTTTTTGAGGCGTTTTAAATAATGCACATGATTGAATTGTTAAACAACTAATGACTATTATAGTAAGTTGTTTAGCAATTCTCTTATTTATTGTTATTCTCATTTTGTTTTGTTTTAATTTTGGTTATCATTATCATCAAATTCTATCTCTGTGTCATAATCGTTGTATTTATAATCTTCGCTAAGAGGTTTTAAATCTTCGTCTTTAATTAATTTTTTACCATCAGAAATACTGGCAAAAATGTAATATAAACCGGGAATTATAATTACTCCGAATACTGTACCCAATAGCATACCTCCTAAAGCGGAACTTCCTATGGTTCTGTTTCCTATAGCTCCGGCACCTGTGGCTATTACAAGAGGTATTAATCCGGCAATAAAAGCAAATGAAGTCATTAAAATAGGTCTAAACCTAACTTTTGCTCCTTCAATGGCGGCATCTCTTATACTCATGCCCTCGTTCCTTTTTTGTATGGCAAACTCAAAAATTAATACAGCGTTTTTACCTAATAGTCCTACTAACATCACCAGTCCCACTTGAGCATATATATCGTTTGCTAAGCCTAATATTTTTAGCAAAAAGAAAGAACCAAAAACTCCCGCAGGAAGCGATAAAATAATACCAAAAGGTAAAATGAAACTTTCATATTGGGCGGCTAAAACTATATAAACAAACACTAACACAATTCCAAAAATTACAATAGCTTCATTTCCTCTTCGGGCTTCATCAAAAGCTAAACCTTCCCATGCTACATCATAGCCGTGAGGTAGTGTTTCTTTAGCCACTTCCTCCACTGCTTTAATGGCATCTCCTGTGGTATATCCCTTGGCGGGCACGCCTCTAATAGCCGCTGAATTGTACAAGTTATACCTTGTTATTTCATTAGGTCCTTGTTTTTTAACCATTTTCATAAATGCAGAATAGGGCACCATTTCGCCTTCTTCGTTTTTTACATAAAGATTTAAAATGTCGCTTGGATATTTTCTGTATTTTGGATCGGCTTGGGTATAAACCTTAAAGAAATTATTAAACCTAATAAAACCTTGCTCATAAGTACTACCTATTAATATATTGAGGTTTTCCATAGCTTTACCTATGGTAACACCTTTTTGCATAGCTAATTTATTGTCAATAACTAATTCGTACTGAGGATAGTTTGCGGCATAAAAAGTAAACAATCCTGTTAATTCTTTCCGTTTACCTAAGGCTGCCATAAATTCCTTATTAAGTCTATCAAATTCTTGATAGTCTGTGTTATTTCCTTTGTCTAACAATCTAAAAGAAACACCACCGGCAGCACCATAACCCGGAATAGCAGGCGGTTCAAAATATTCAATAACAGCACCAAAATCCTTTGTTTTTTCTTCTAATTCTTCTATAATTTCAGTTACAGATTTTGAACGCTCTGACCAATCTTTTAAATTAATAAGACAAGTACCAGCGTTAGAACCTCTACCTTCGGTAAGTATTTCGTATCCTGCCAGAGAAGATACTGACTGAATGCCTTCTATCTCTTCAGCTATACCTTGTAGCTGGCGTGCTACTTTATTAGTAGCTTCTAATGTAGTGCCGGGAGGAGTTTGAATAATAGCATAAATCATACCTTGGTCATCACTTGGAATAAACCCTGCCGGCAAGGTTTTATTTACAAACACTGTACCTGCGGCAAATGCAGCTAATATTAAAAATGTAAGTAATCTTCTGGTTAATATTTTTTCTAAAATATTAGTATAATGACCTGTTACTTTTTCAAACCAACGATTAAAACCATCAATAACATAACTGATAGGAGTTTTCTTTTTGGGTTGACCGTGAGTATTTTTTAAAATCATAGCACATAAAACGGGCGTAAGCGTAAGTGCCACCAAACCCGAAATAACAATAGAGGAAGCCATTGTAATAGAAAATTGTCGGTAAAAAATTCCAACAGGACCGGACATAAATGCCACAGGAATAAAAACGGCAGTCATTAATAAAGTTATGGCAATGATAGCTCCACCTATTTCGTTTAATACTTCTTGTACAGCACGGTATGGTCCTACATTATTTTTTTCCATTTTATCGTGTACCGCTTCTACCACCACTATGGCATTATCTACCACTATACCTATGGCAAGTACTAAAGCAAATAACGTAATAAGATTTATAGTAAGTCCAAATGCTTTCATAAAAATAAAAGCTCCTACCAGCGATACAGGTACCGCTAATGTAGGAATAAGAGTAGAACGCCAATCGCCTAAGAAAATAAACACAACTAAAGCCACTAAAATAAATGCTTCTACAAGTGTGTGTATTACTTTTTCTATTGACGCATTTAAGAAGTTAGATACATCATAGTTTATTTCGTAATCCATACCGGGAGGGAAAGATTTTTCCAGCTCTTTCATTTTGGTTTTTACTTGAGCTATTACATCGCTGGCATTACTTCCATATATTTGTTTTAGCACAATAGCCGCAGAAGGATGTCCGTCTTTGTTAGAATAAATATCAAAAAACTCACTGCCTAATTCTACTTTTGCTATATCCTTAAGTCTTAAAATTTCTCCATCAGAGTTAGTCCTAATAATAATATCTTCATACTGTTCCGGTTTATTGTATCTACCTTGATAAGTTAATACATATTCTAACGATTGTGCTTCAATACCAGAACTTCTTCCTAATCTACCCGGGCGAGCAATGATACTTTGCTCATTAATAGCATCCATTACTTCTTCTGTAGAAACTTTGTAAGCTCTCATTCTGTCTGGATTTAACCAAACTCTCATAGCATACTGGCGACTACCTAATATTTTAGCACTTGAAATACCATTAATCCTTTTAATTTCTGGAATGATATTAACGTTTGCATAATTATATAAGAATTTCTCATCGGTATTTTCATTTTTGCTATATACATTTACGTACATAAGCATACTTGGCTGCACACGCGATACAATAACACCTTCCAATTGTACTAACTGAGGCAACCGGCTCATTACTTGATCCACTCTGTTTTTTACGTTTACTACCGCTTGGTTGGGGTCTGTTCCTAATTCAAAAATTACTTGTATGGTAGCTTCCCCTGCACTGGTAGCATCAGAAACTATATATTTCATGCCTTGTACACCATTTATGGCTCTTTCTAAAGGAATAAGTGTAGAGTTTACTAATACATCGGCACTAGAACCCGGATAGGCAATAGTAACAATAACCCTTGGAGGAGCAATTTCCGGGAACTGAGAAATAGGTAATGTTTTTATGGAAAGTACTCCTAAAAACATAATAACCAACGATACTGCAATAGCTAGTACGGGTCTTTTTATAAAATGTTTAAACATTTGTTTCGGTTTTTAATTGATTAATTTATTCAGCGTCTAAATGTAGATTAGATAAGACTTCTTCAGGTTTTAAAAAGGTGGTAGTAACTTCTTCACCGTCTTTTACTTTTCTTAAACCATCTAATAAAATTTTATCATTTTTGCTTAAACCATCTTTAATTATAAAAATGTTAGGCAATTCGTAAGCAATGCTAATTTCTCTTTGTTCTAATTTGTTTTCTTCGTTTACAACAAAAACATATTTTTTATCAAGCACTTCAAAAGTTGCTTTTTGTGGAATTATAAGGGCATTTTTATAAGGTGTATTAATTAAAATACTCCCTGTTTGTCCATGTCTTAAAATTCTATCGGGATTAGGAAAACCGGCTCTAAATTCAATATTTCCTGTTTCATTATTAAACTCTCCTTCTATAGTTTCTATAACTCCTTTTTGATTAAATAAATCGCCATTTGCCAGCATAAGACTTACAGGTTCTTTTTCGGCATTTTTATGTGTAGCAACATAGTTTAAATACTCCGCTTCCGGCACATTAAAATACACCCACATTTGGCTGTTGTCAGATAAAGTGGTTAATAGCTCTCCTTCATCAAGTAAGCTTCCTTCTCTTACTTGAAGTCTATCCATAATACCCGTAAAAGGGGCTTTAACATCTGTAAAGCCTAAATGTGTACTTGCCAGTTGTACTTCAGCGTTGGCTTTATCTAAGGTAGATTTTGCTAAAGCAAGCTCATTAGGCGATACTACATTGCTATCGGCTAAAGCTTTTGTATTTTTATATTCCGTTTCAGCCAGTCGTGCTTCGGCTTTTGCTTTTTGCAGGTCGGCTTCATATACATTAGGCATTATTTTAAACATCATTTTGCCTTGAGGCACTAACTGTCCCTCATCTACATATATTTTTTGCAAGTAGCCTTTTTCTAATGCTCTAAGTTCTATGTGTTTTATAGCATGAATTTGGCATACATACTCTTTAGTTATAGCAGTATCGGTAAGCAAAGGTGTAGTAATAGGTAGCTGAATAACTTCTTCATGCTTTTTTTCTTTTGAGTGGCAACTGCTAAACACTGCTAATAGCAGCAATAAGAAATAAATTGTTTTGTTCATTTTTTTCAATTTTGTTTAATAAATATTTTGTTTATGTTTTAATTTGAAACCTCAAAAAATTAATAGGATTAGTATTTGATATGCCGTAAATGCATAACAATACTTACAGTAAACAAGCTATGTTTACTATAAATAAGAATGTGTTAAGTGAATTTTAAATTCTAAAATCTTGGAGTACTATAAAAATAGGCATGCCGGCAAGTGTGCTGGTGCTATTTTTAAAAGTATAAAAATTATCGGTAAGAAATTTGCTCAGTGAGAGCTTACTAAAATCAATGTGGGCAAAAATTTGTGGAAGAGGTAAAGCTATGCTTATAAGTTTCTCTTCTTGTTCTGCTATTTCGCCAAAAACTTCGTAAAAGTTATTTTCTGTAGTTTTAATATAAGAAAGAAAGCAATTATTAACGGTATAATTTATTGTATAATTACCGGCAGTTGCGGCATTGTAATTATCTGCTAATGAGATGTTTGTAGTTTCTGCGTGGAAGAAAAAACTTGCAATTAATACCAATAAAAATGTATAAACTTTCATTTGTTTTAAAACTGACGCAAAAGTAAATAACATTCAATATTGATTTATTGAATTTAGCTTTTTAACATTACATTAACTATGGGTAAAAATTGCTATTTTAATAAGATATTTTAATTTTTCTTAGCAATAATAGCTACGGCATTTAAGTGATTTTTGTACTTTTTAAATGTTTTTCTCATAGCTAAAATTCTTTTTCGTTCATTTGGGTGGGTAATAATGTTAAACATTATTTTAAGTGTTCTAAAAAAGCCTTCATCATCTATTACTCTTGATGGTTCTAACAAAAGCATGGGGTTAGTTTCTATACTTACAATAGAAAAACCTTCTTTTTTTAGTAGATTTTCCCATTCTTCTACAGTAAGCGGTCGGGCATTTACTTTTATCACGTTTGCTAATTGCTTTTGAATATCGGCTTTCAAATTTTCATCTATAGTGTTAGGCGTAAGACCTAATTCGTGTATGCCGTAGTATCCGTCTTTTTTTAGCAATCTGTAGGCTTCTTTAATAATATCCGACTTTCGGTGGTCGGCTTGCATGGTTAACATGGCTTCTCCATACACTTTATTGGCACATTCTGAGTCTAAATTAGAGTTAGATGCATTGCCTACAACAACTTTTCTGTTTTTGCCTGTTATTTTCTTTTCTAAAAATGCTACGGCATCTTTGTTTAAATCCACTCCCGTGTATGATTTAGGATTTTTTTGAAGAGCAATATTGGCTGTAAAACCTAAACCCGGAGCAAATTCTACAATGTCATCTGCATTTGTAATGTTTAAGTTGTCTATTAATTTTTGTGTTAGTTCTTTTCCGCCAGGTCTAAGAACTTTTTTTCCCATTTTAGCTAAAATCCAGTGTCCTTGTTTGCTGTCAATTATTTGCTCACTCATTTGTTTTATTTAGTTTATTTGTTAATGTTTTTTACTCTTTCTTCAGAATCTAAGATGGATAGCGTTAATCTTACTATACTTTCTTTTTGAGCAGTAAGGCTATGAGGTATATTGCCTTTTAAACTGATTAAATCGCCTTTTTTAAGAATTAGAGATTCGTTTTGTACACCAAAACTTATTTCACCTTCCACTATTTCTACTACAATAGGATATGGTGTTTTGTGTTCTTTTAGCTCTTGGTTTTCTTTAAAAGCTATTCTTATTTCTTTTGTAAAATCTGTTTGTAGTAATACCGAAACGGCAGGTTTATTTTCTTTAAAATCCAAATCTGCAAATAGAGATGCTGTTTTCATATATAATTAGACTAATTACAAACAAAGGTAAACATTGTTTTTTTAATTATAAAGATAATTTTGTCTTTTATTTTGAGGTAAAAAGAATTTGAAAATTTGAAAATGAGCTAATTCGGAAATTATAATGTCAACAAATATAGTTGCCCGAAAAGTACCCCGTGGGAGATTTTAGGTGGCTTAGACCAATAAGATGGATACCTCAAGCAAAGAAGTAGCCAAACTACAAATTCCTTCCGACAACTGGCTAATTGGAATACCATAGACAAAAAACTTATGATTATCCGTAAAGATACCTATGAAGTATTTTACATTAACTTTTCTTTAGAAGAAAAGTTACAAAAGAATCGCACTAAGTTTTCAGCGACCCATTATAACCTCAACTCCTAAAAATCAAAAACTCATCACTCCGTTCTTCAAACAGTTTAATTTTTTACGGAGTTTTCGGTTAATGGGTGCCCCACTTGCAAACTTAAAGTGCACTTTTTATCTGACCTTAATCAAAAATACGTTAAGAAATGATGTAAAACAGACATCAACTATAAGTGGTTTTTATAAAAATACGGATAGACAAATTAGTATGCTCCTACGAGTGAAAATACTTTAGGAAAACTAAAATTGAGCATACATTAATTTGTCCTCGTCTGTTTTATAGCATTTTAGTATTTTTGATTACAGTCTTGATTTTTTGTTACTTTTGTATCAAGACAAAAGTAAAAGACCACAAACTACTTAAACGTCCCAAGATGTTATCTTAAAGTATAAATTATTGGTATAATAACGGATAGTCATTAAAAAACTATATTGAGTTCACTATCTCTAAAAACTCATCTCGCTTATCTTTAGAAATTGATACTATAATATCATTGCTCATTACTATGTAATTCCCGTCTTTTCTTACAAACTGCTTGATGTGTTTTATATTAATAAAATACGAGCGGTGCGGTCGGTAAAAAACGTTATTGTTTTTGAGTATATCTACAAAATATTTAAGCGGTTTGCTTATTACATGACTTCTACCGTTTTCTATATACACTTTGGTGTACATACCGTCTGCTTCCATCACTATTATTTCATCAAGTTTTACAAACAAAATACCATCAGAAACAGGCAAGCCTATTTTATCAAACATAGCAGACTGAAAACTTAATTTCAGCTCTTTTATTTGATTTGAAAAATCTTGATTTTTTAATTGCTGTTTTACCTTTGCCACAGCTTCTTTTACCTTATTGGGACGCATTGGTTTAAGCAAATAATCTACCGCATTCATTTCAAAGGCTTTTATGGCAAAATCGCTATAAGCGGTGGTAAATACTATTTTGAAATTAATTTCTTCAGCTTCAAAAAAATCAAAAATTTGTGTGCCATTATACTCGGGCATTTCTATATCTAAAAAAACCAATTGAGGTTCTTCTGCTTTAATAATTTCTACTCCTTTTGGTAAATTTTCAGCTTCTAATATTTCCGTTATACCCTCACAAAAATCTTGCAGAATAGTGCTTAATAATTTTCTTGCCTTAGCCTCATCATCTATTATTACTACTTTCATGTTTTTAAGCTTTTGGGATTATTAAAGTTACTTTTGTTCCGGTAGCCTCGCCTTTATCATTGCTTAAATCTTCAATTTGTAACGAAATATCTGCTTGCCTTCCCATATTGAGTAGCTCTATCCTATTTTGTGTGGCAGAAGTGGCAAAACTTTTATGCTTTTTCATATTATTTTGTTGCAACATAGCTGACGCTTTTCTACCTATTCCATTGTCTTCAATAGTACAAATAACGTCTTGTTTTTCATTTGTGCTAAAAAATACGTTAAGTTTTTTCTCTCCTTTTTTATGAAGCAAACCGTGTTTTAATGCGTTTTCAATAAAGGGTTGTATCAACATTGGCGGAATAGAAACTTGTGTTTCGTCTATATTTTTAGCTTTTGAAACACTGTAATTTAATTCATCTTCAAAACGGATTTTTTCTAAAGACAAATACAATTCACTCGCTTTAATTTCATCTTCTAATGTAATGAGTTTCTCTCTGCTATGGTCAAGGTAAATACGCATTAAATCGGCAAATTTCCCTAAATAATCGCTAGCCAGTTCTCTATTGTTTAAGATAATGTATTCTTGTATAGAATTAAAAGCATTGAACAAAAAATGTGGATTCATTTGAGATTTTAAAGCCTTTAATTCTGCCTGATTAAGTTGGCGTTCTAAATTGAGTTTATTTTCTGTTTCAAATAGTTTTAGTTCAGCTATTTCTGCACGTTTTTTAAGCTGTATTTGATAAATAAAGAAAAGTGCCAGTAGCAGAATAGCTAGTCCTCCAATTAATGAAGCAATAAATAATTTTTTGTTTTTGCCGGCTAACTGAGTGGCATATTGCTCATTTACTAAGGCTTGTTCTTTTTCTTGTTTTAAAATGTCGGTTTCATATTTTTCTTTTAGTTCTTCTGCTAAAGCCATTCTTTTTTCATTATCTAAAGAGTCTTTTAAAGTGATATAAACAAATTCTATTTCTTCGGCTTTATCAAATTGTTGAAGAGCCGAATACATAATTATCATTTTTTCCGCTATTCTTTTTTTCGATTGCATATCGCCCACATCTGTATAAATTTTGTAAGCATCTTCTAAATATGGTTTTGCCAAAGTATATTTATGCTCTTTCACTAAACAAAACCCTTTAAACATCTTAATTTTCCCCAACTTTGACTTATCGGCAGATTGACTATAATAAATTAATAATTCATCATAGAGCGTATATAGTTTTTGGCAATTATTATCCATATAATACATTTCCATCAAGGTAGATTTTCCTGCCATAATGCCTGGTGTAAATCCAATTTCTTCGCTTATTTCTATTGCTTTGTTGAAATAAATTTCTGCATTGGTATAATCTTCCATAGTGCCGTAAGTATTACCTACTTCAAAATAATATCTTGCTTTATTGGGTGATGGAGCATCATTTTTTACCATTTCTATTATTTCCAGCATAATAGATAATGCTTTATCGGTTTCGTTGGTAACGCGGTAGTAAGAGCTTAACTCACTTTTTATAAAAATTTGCTCTTCTTTTGGGCTATGTTGTTTAGATAGTTCGTAAGATTCTATAGCAAGATTCAATGCTTTATCGTACAATTTGTTTTTACCATAATACATAGCCTTATAAATTAAAGCCTTAGCTTCAAATCTTTTATTTTTAAGTGTTTTAGCTATTAAATGGGCTTCTTCGGCTAACTGCAAAGCCGAATCTAAATCCTGTTTAAATTCTAATCTAAAGGTTTCTATCAGCAATTCAAATCTAAGAGAATCTTGCTTTTGATAGTTAGATAATTCTTGTTTTAAACTATCAATTTGAGGGGTATTTTGGGTATAAGAAAATAGACTTATTGTAAAAAAACTGAGTAATAAGATTAGTTTTAGGTTCATACTTTTAGGGTTTGCACACATAAATATGCACAATTTTAGCTAAAACTATGTACCAAACTAAATAGAAACTGCTGAAAGTGCCGTTTTGGTTGCTTAAACTAAAACACCGTTATTTTATTCCTTTCTAATTTTACTTCTTTGCGTTCTTCTAACTTTTTTAGTAGCCTTGATATTACTTCTCTTGATGTATTTAGCTCTTGGGCAATTTGAGCGTGCGTAATATTTAATTCACTATTTTCTGTTGCATCTACTTGTTTGTGCAAATAATTTAGCAATCTTTCATCTAACTGCTTAAATGCCACTTCATTAAGCGTTTCTAGCACTTCATCAAAACGCTGGTTGTACGAACGCAAAACAAATCTATTCCAGCTTGGATATTTCATCATCCAATCTTCCATAGATGATGACGGAACAGCTACAACTTTTGAATCTTCTACCGCCTGCACTTTTATACTGCTCATTTTATCGTAGCACGCAAAAGACATAGCACAGCCCTGCCCCGCATCTAAATAGTATAAAAATAGCTCGTGCTCTTCTTCATCTACTTTAAATACTTTAAATTTTCCATCAAAAAGCAAGGGAATATACTTTATAATACTCCCATGATCTATAATAACTTCATTTTCTTTGTACTTAACTATTTTTCCTTTTTTTTCAATTTCAGCAAGTAAATCTGCATCTAAAAATTCGGGAAAATGTTCGTTTAAAATATCTATTATTGGCATAATTATTCTTTTATCATTTCGTAATGTGGCAATCCGTCTTCTAAATACTCTGTGCTACATACTTTAAATCCATAACTTTTATAGAAAGGTACTAAATATGTTTGTGCAGAAATTCTGCATGCACTTGTTTTAAATTTTTCATTTAAAACTTTTAGGCTTTCTTCCATTATTTTTCTTCCTAATCCAAGTTTTCTGTACGCTCCGTCTGAAACTACTCTACCTATTGAAGCTTCTGTATAAGAAATTCCTTGTGGTATTACTCGTGCATAAGCCACTACCTTTTCTTTATCTTTTAGCATTACATGCCACGATTTTTGATCTTTATAATCGGTATCTTGGTAAGCGGCATTTTGTTCTACTACAAAAACTTTTTCTCGCAAGTGTATAATGCCGTATAGTTCTTCTAAACTTAGTTTATCAAAAGATTTTATAGCTGTAGTTATTTCCATAAAATTTTACCAAAGATACGTAAAATAAAAAAGGGTTGCTTAATGCAACCCTTTTTTTAAAATATCATAACTGAAAAATTATTTTTTACCTTTTTTCTCAGCTTTTTCCATTTTTTGTTTCAATTGAGAAAGTACATCTAAATCGCCTAAAGTTGAAGCTTCATTGCTTGAATTTAAGTCTTTTATAGCCTTTTTCGTTCTTGCATTGTCTTTCTTAGCTGTTTCTTTTTGCTCTGCTCTTTCTGCTTCTATTTTATCATTATAAACAGCTGAGTGAGAAAGAATTATTCTCTTATCGTTTCTATTAAATTCCAATACTTTAAAATCTAATTTTTCGTCAACTTTTGCATCTGAGCCATCTTCTTTTTTCATGTGGCGTGTAGGTGCAAAACCTTCTAAACCATAAGGTAATAATATAATACTTCCTTTATCTTCTGTTTTTAATACGGTAGCTTCGTGCACAGAACCTTCAGGGAACACTGATTCAAAAGTATCCCATGGGTCTTCTTCTATTTGTTTGTGTCCTAACGATAATTTTCTGTTTTCATTATCTATATCTAAAACTACACATTCTATTTCTTCACCTACTTTTGTAAACTCAGACGGATGATTGAAACGTTTTGTCCATGATAAATCTGAAATATGAACCATGCCACCAATACCTTGCTCTAACTCAACAAACACACCGTAAGGCGTAATGTTTTTAACTTCTCCTTTGTGTTTTGAACCTATTGGGAAGTTTTTACCTATTTCATTCCAAGGGTCTGGAGTTAATTCTTTCAATGATAAAGACATTTTTCTTTCTTCTCTATCTATTGTCATCACTACAGCTTCGTGCTCATCTCCTAATTTAAAGAAATCTCTTGCGTTAATAGGCTCATTGCTCCACGCCACTTCACTTACGTGAATTAAACCTTCTACACCCGGATTAATTTCTAAGAAAGCTCCGTAATCTTCAACATTAACAATTTTACCTTTAACTTTTTGACCTACTTCTATTTTATCGCCAAATTCATCCCATGGATGTGGTTGTAATTGTTTAAGACCTAAAGAAATTCTACTTTTCTTATCGTCAAATTCTAATACAACAACATTAATTTTTTGATTTAATTCTAATACTTCACTTGGGTGGTTAATACGTCCCCAAGAAATATCTGTAATGTATAATAAACCATCTACACCACCTAAATCTATAAATGCTCCAAAGTCTGTAATGTTTTTAATAACACCTTCTAATACTTGACCTTTTTCTAATTGAGAGATTATTTCTAAACGTTGCTCTTCAATATCGCTTTCAATTAATGCTTTGTGAGATACTACGGCATTTTTAATAGCTTCATTAATTTTCACTACTTTAAATTCCATAATTTTACCTACAAACGCATCATAATCCACTATTGGCTTAACATCTATTTGAGAACCCGGCAAGAATGTTTCTAAACCAAATACATTGGCTATTAAACCACCTTTAGTTTTAGTAATAATTTTACCTTTAACAATCTCATCGTTTTCGTAAGCATTTTTAATGCTTGTCCAAGCAGTAAGTAATTTAGCTTTTTTACGAGATAACTCTAACTGACCTCTTTGGTTTTCAGTATTTACTACGTAAACATCTACTTCATCGCCTACTTTTAGGTCTTCCATATCTCTAAATTCAGAAGTAGAAACCATACCGTCAGATTTAAAACCTACGTTTAATACTACATCTGCTTTATTAATACTTACCACTGTACCTTTTACCACTGTATTCTCTTCTAAAGAGTTTAATGCAGCCGTATAAGTTTCTTCCATTTCAGCTTTTTCAGCTTTAGAATATGTAGTTACATTTCTTTTATCTACAGACCAATCAAAATCATCATGAGCTGTTTCTACTGCTTCTTCTCTTGCTTCTTTAACATACGGAGCTTCTGCATCTTCTACATCGTCTTCTTCTTCAAAATCTTCTACATCTTCATCATCGTCAGAAGATTCATCGGCTTTGCCGTCAGTTTCTTCCTCTGCTACTTCTACTACTTCTTCTTCTGTGGTTTCTTCAGTAGTTTCTGCTTCATTTAAGAATGTTTTAGCTTCGTTTATCCAATCGTGCCATACATCTAAGCTTGTCATTGAATCTTCTTTTTCAAGTTCTTCAATTTTCTCATCTGTTAGAGCAACTAAATCGGCAAAAGTTTTAACGCCTAATTTGTTTAGTCTCTTTTCAAAGGCAGGACCTACACCGTTTAGTTTTTTTAAATCGTCTTTTTTACTTGACATGTTTAATTTTTTTTATGACTTTTTGGCTATTCTATTTTCAATATAAATTATTGATTTTCAAATAGTTTTACAAAAAATCGGGTTAAGAATAAATATTTTGGAGTGCAAAGGTACTGAAAAAGCTTTTAATTCCTTTACTTTTCTGTAGTTTTATTACTGCTTTTTTCTTCTTTAGCAGGTTTTTCCTTTTTCTGTGGTTTTCGGTGTTTTATCTGCTCGCCTAAATTTAAGTTTAAAGTAAACTGATTGGCAGAACCGGCTACAGTATATTTTGCAAAAGAATACTGTATATCAACTCTTTTTATATGCAAGCCTGCTCCAAAACTAAAGCCCGACAATCCTGCTTTATTGGGAAATTTCAGCTCTTGTCGCCTGTGGTGGTTATACGCAAAACCTAATGAGAATACTCTTCCAAACTCAAATTCGCCACCTATTATAATATGCCTCATCATATTGTCTAAAAAAACTACTCCTTTTTTAGGTTTTTTATCTTCTTCGCCAAATATACTGCCGGTTTGGTTATCATTGGCTACGCCATTATCATCTATTAAATCCCAGCGTGTAAAATTATGAGCTGTTATATTTATTCTAAATGGCAGGTGTTTAAATCGCTTTGAAATACCAAACTGCACATCGGTAGGCATCATTTCCTGCCCTTTTCCTTTTACATAGGTTTTCATTAAAAAGCCTACATTTTTAACTATTAATGATGCTGAAAAGTTTTTTGCGGTATCTACATACATTCCGGCTAAGTCAAATGCCATACCCATTGCATTGTAGCTTTCTATTTGCGAATATGCCAATTTCACATTGGCTCCAAACTTAAGTTTATCGCTAAAAAAGCTACGCCCTGCTCCTACTACAAGTGCCACGTCTGAAGCACCAAAAGTTCCTTGGCTATTGCCGTATTCGTCATAGCGTTCTTGCTTGCCATAATTCATAAATTGAGCTCCAAACTGAAAAGTAGCAAAATTAAAACTGTGCACGTAAGAAGCATTGGCATAATGACTACCTGCAAAATAAGGCAAATACGACATAGATATATGTTTATGCATTCCTTTTTGCAACATGGCAGGATTTCCAATGGCTAAACCGGCATCTTCGGTATCGTAAATATGATTATAAACACCTCCCTGTGCTGCTGCACGAGCAGAAACAGGCATATCTAAAAACTGAAAAGTACTCATACCGCCTACTTGTGCATAAGCTGTATTGATAACAAATAAAAAAATAAGTACTTTCTTCAAAATATAATTTTGTTTTTAAACGAACGAAAAACGAAGATAGTGTATTGTTTTAAAACTTATTGGAAATAATAGCAATTGTTAATACCTATTTGGATTTTACAATGGTAAATGCCTTTAGATTAATAAAATTTTAGCTTATAAGATATCTATGTTCATAGGTAGAACAGCACTTTTCATTATCCCCCATCCCTTAAATTCGCAAAAAAATATACACTCTTTTCTATTAAATTAATTTTTATTCCTTATATTTATCTCAACTAAAACCTATACCATGAAAAAATCAATACTTTCTTCATTACTTTTTATCATTTCGCTTTCTTTTTCTTTTGCTAAAACAATAGATGCAAATTATGCCAAAATAGTAGCTCAAAATTTCTTAGAAAATGAAACTAAAATTGCAGATGCAAGTCATTTAACTTTAGTTAAAACAGAATTTTCTAAACACAAGCCTGCATATTTTAATGCTCCCCTACCCTTGTTTTATACTTTTACAACTGCCAATAATGAATTTGTAATAGTTGCAGCAGATGATGCAGCAATGCCAATATTGGGATACTCTGACGAAAGCAGAACTATTGATGTAAATAATATTCCCAACAGTATTCAAAAATGGTTTGAACTGTATAAAAAACAGATTATTTATATAACCGACAATAACATTGAGGCTACGCCTACAATAGACTTTTTATGGACATCTTATTACAATGATATTCCCATAGCTCAAGCTAAAGGCACTAATGCCGTTTCGCCATTAGTACAAACCACTTGGAATCAATCGCCATATTATAATGCACAGTGCCCCGGTGGTTCTGTAACGGGTTGCGTAGCCACGGCTATGTGTCAAATAATGAAATATTGGGATTATCCTGCCACAGGTTCAGGCTTCCACTCTTATAATGAAGATAATTATGGCACTTTATCTGCCAACTTCGGAAGTACTACCTACAACTGGGCTTCAATGCCTAATAATGTGAGCAGTTCTAATAGTGCTGTTGCCACTTTAATGTATCATGTAGGTGTAAGTGTAGATATGGATTATAGCCCACAAGTAAGCGGAGCTTTTGTTATCAGTGCTCAAAGTCCTGTTCAGCATTGCTCGGAATATGCTTTAAAAACCTATTTTGGCTACAAAACATCTATGCAAGGCTTAGCGAGAAGTAATTATTCAGAATCTCAATGGACATCAATGTTAAGAACTGAACTTGATGCCGGCAGACCAATATTATATACCGGATTTGGCTCTGGCGGAGGGCACGCATTTGTGTGTGACGGCTATGATAATAATGGATATTTCCACTTTAATTGGGGCTGGGGCGGAGCTTACGATGGTTATTTTGTGGTTAATGCCCTTAATCCAAGTGGTGTAGGAACAGGAGGTGGCTCCGGAGGATACAATAGCGGACAGCAAGCATTAATAGGAATAGAACCTGCCAACGGTGGCGGAGGCGGTGGTGGCGGAGGCACTCAACCGGGTAGTACAAATTTGGCTTTAAATGACTATGTTTCGCCCTCTAATTCTACTATATATTATGGGCAAAGTTTTAGTATAAGTACCAATGTTGTAAATAATGATGTAAATAATTTTGCAGGAGATTATTGTGCCGCAGTTTTTGATTTGGATGGCAACTTTTTAGATTATGTAGAAGTACTAACAGGAGCTACACTACAAAGCGGATATACATATTCAAGCAATATGGTATTTAGTTCGGGAGGTTTATTAAGTATGGTGCCGGGCTCATATTATGTTGGTATTTTCTATCGCCCTACGGGAAATAACTGGATAGAAGTGGCGGATAATACGCCTTATGCAAACTTTATTCAAATGAATGTTATAAATCCTAACGATTTAGAATTGACAGAAAATATAACATCTAACACAGGAAGTAGTATTGTGCAAGGAAGTCCGCTATCTGTTAATTTGAATTTAATAAATAATTCAGCATCTACTTTTTATGGTGATTATGCGGTTAATCTATACAATTTAGATGGTTCTTATGCAGAAGGAATAGAAACTATTACAGAAAACAATGGATTACCACCCGGATATACGTATAATAACTCTTTAACATTTTCTACTAATGCCATCGCTTCCACCCCTGGAACTTATTTGTTGGCAGCTGTATATTTTCCCAATGGTGGAAATTTGAATATAGTAGGCTCTTCCAACTATATTAATCCTATAAGAGTAACGGTAAAAGCACCGCAAATTTCTCCGGATATTTATGAAAATAATGATGCCGAAAGTCAAGCGTATGCTTTTAACCCTAATTTTAGTGGAAATAATGCAAATGTTTCTACCACAGGTTCAAATTTACATATCACATCAGATAATGACTACTACAAATTAGTACTTCCGGCAGGAAGTAATTATAATGTTTCGGCTCGCCTCCACGATTCTTATAATAGTGGAAATGGAAATACTTACTCAGTAGATGCTCTTTTTAGTTATTCTACAGATATAGTTAATTGGTCATCTGCTTTTGATGATGTTATTGGATACACTATTGGCATAACAAACGGAGGAGAACTCTATTTTAGAGTTGCTCCTTATTTTGCAGGAGAAACGGGTTCTTATTTATTGCAGATGAATGTTGAAAAAACAAACAATCCGGTAGGAATTATAGAAACCGCAGAACAAAATTTGGTTAATTTATATCCTAATCCGGCTTCAGAACGCATTATTTTGTCTTCGGAAAATAACGTAGAACAATTAAAACTGTACAATAATCTGGGTAAAGAAATTCAAGTAAACTACTCAGATATTAATTCTAATAAAAAGCAAATAGACATTAGTAATTTAAGTACAGGCGTTTATATACTTAAAGGAAAAACGAACGGAAAAACGTTTACTGAAAAATTGATTAAAGAATGAAAATACTAAGCATTTTAATAACATTAATTGGCATTTTTTCATTTTTATCGTGCAATAAAAATCTAAAAAATGCCGATAAAAACTTTAGTCCGCTATTTACACCCGGGCCAAGAGCTTATGTGTATAAAACCAATGCCGATTATAGCAATAAAGTACCTGTAATTTTATCGGAAGATAAAAAAACCATTATCTCTTACCCTCACCCTAATGATGTAAAAACAGGAAATAGTTTTTTAACACCTACAAAATTGCTACAAGATTATTACTTAGATAATAAGGGCATACAAATCAATACCGCTTTTTTAGACATTAGTTTTGAAGAGTATAGTAGCTATACAGAAGTTCCTCCCTTAAGTTATTTAGAAAGCAAAATATTAGACAAAAACCCTTTTACCGAATTATGCGATTGCGGATTAAAATCCAATATTAAAAATACTGAAACAATAGATCTTTTAATTAAACAAAAGAAACTAAGGAGCACTTGTAAAGTACTTAAATAAGTGAGCATACTTCTAAATAGTTTCTAACTCGCCATTAGATTTTTTACTATAATCTAATATATAATTTATGCTAAAAGTACTTGGAGATTTCTTTTCTTTATCTAATAAAGAAGTTATTTCTTGAATGGTTTTAAAATCCTCTTTCAATGTAGCATCAAACTCTAAAGCTATTTGCAAAGCATTAGTTTTATCTTTGGGCAATTCGTTGTAATAATAAAGGATTAAATCGTTAAAGGTAAAGTTTTGGGTCATATTGTGTTCTTTTATTTACATTATTAACGACTACAAAATTCTGAATATTGTATTTCCATCTCATTTTTTCACCAAAATATGTTTTTTAAGTTTCTTTTAACATTAAGACCCCTATTTTTCCCCATATTTGCATAAGCTATATGAATTTTAAACTTGTATCTAAATTTCAGCCGAAAGGCGACCAACCTACTGCTATTAACGAATTAGTTAAAGGCATAGAAACTGGCGATGAAGCTCAAACTTTATTGGGAGTAACAGGCAGTGGAAAAACTTTTACCATAGCCAATGTAATACAGCGAGTACAAAAACCTACTTTAATTCTTACACATAATAAAACTTTGGTAGCTCAACTTTATGGCGAGTTTAAACAATTTTTTCCCGATAATGCTGTAGAATATTTTGTTTCGTACTACGATTATTACCAACCCGAAGCCTACTTGCCCACAACAGATACTTATATAGAAAAAGACCTCCAAATAAATGAAGAAATAGACAAACTTCGTCTAAGTGCCACCTCTTCCCTACTTTCAGGAAGAAAAGATATAGTAATTGTAGCTTCTGTTTCTTGTATTTATGGTATGGGAAATCCTACTGATTTTGCCAATGGCGTTATCAAACTCCATATAGGTCAAATTATAAGCAGAAATACTTTTTTGCACAACTTAGTGTCAAGTTTATACAGTAGAACCATTACAGATTTTTCAAGGGCAACTTTTAGGGTAAATGGAGATATAGTTGACATCAATATTCCTTATGCCGATTGGGGATACAGAATTAGTTTTTTTGGCGATGAGATAGAAGAATTAGAACGCTTTGACATAGATACCGGAAAATCTTTTGAGCAATTAGACGAAATGGTTATTTTTCCTGCCAATTTATACGTAACGCCTAAAGACCAAATGGTTTCTTTTATACATCAAGTGCAAGATGATTTACACAAACAAACAGCATATTTTGATAGTATAGGTAAGCATTTAGAAGCCGCCCGATTAAAAGAAAGAGTGGAATTTGATATTGAAATGATAAAGGAATTGGGCTATTGCTCCGGTATTGAGAATTATTCACGCTATTTAGATAAAAGAAATGAAGGCGATAGACCTTTCTGTTTAATAGACTATTTCCCTGATGATTTTTTATTAGTAATAGATGAAAGTCATGTTACACTGCCCCAAGTTAGGGGTATGTATGGTGGCGATAGAGCCAGAAAAACCAATTTAGTTGAATATGGCTTTAGACTTCCTGCGGCTTTAGACAACAGACCTTTAAATTTTGAGGAATTTGAAAATATTATACCTCAAGCTATTTATGTAAGTGCTACACCAGGAGATTATGAATTGCAGAAATGTGAAGGTGTGGTTGTAGAGCAAGTGGTACGCCCTACGGGTTTATTAGATCCCCCTATAGAAGTGCGTCCTACACAAAATCAAATAGACGATTTACTACATGAAATTCAACTAAGACGGCAAGAGAATGAACGAGTATTAGTAACAACCCTTACCAAAAGAATGGCAGAAGAATTAGCTAAATATTTTGCTAAAATGGGCGTTCGTTGCCGTTATATTCACTCCGAAATAGATACTTTAGAGCGAGTAGAAATAATAAGAGACTTACGTTTAGGAAAATTTGATGTATTAATAGGAGTAAACTTACTGAGAGAGGGTTTGGATATTCCGGAGGTTTCTTTGGTAGCAATTTTAGATGCGGATAAAGAAGGTTTTTTAAGAAACAAAAAAAGCATGATACAAACCGCTGGTAGAGCGGCAAGAAATGCCAAAGGGCAAGTAATAATGTATGCCGATAAAATAACTAAAAGCATGCAACAAACTATTGAAGAAACGGAAAGAAGACGAGAAAAACAAATAGCTTATAATGCGGAGCATAATATCACACCTGAAACGGTATTCAAATCAAAAGAAGAAATATTATTATCGGGTTCTGTTTTAGATTTTATGCAAGGAAAAGCAACGGCTTACAGCAATGAAGAACCCACTTTAAATTTAGCTGCTGAAGAGGGCGAGAGTTACAACGACAAGAAAACTTTAGAAGATAAAATAGCGAAAATAGAAAAGGCTATGAAATCTGCTGCCGGACAAAAAGATTACTTAGAAGCAGCAAGACTGAGAGATATACTCTATAGTTTAAAAGCCATTTATGTAGAAAAGAAGTTTTAGTCACTCCCAAATAGAAGAAAATAAAAATGCCCTATCAAAAAATTGATAGGGCATTTTTATTAATTTAAAATAGTATTAAAACTACTATTGTTTAGTACCTGCAAAATCCAACTGTCCATCTACAGGAACTGAAGCTCCAGCTGGTGCTGTAATAGCTAAACTGCCAGAAACTGCATCTGTTGTAGAGAAATCTGCTGTACCGTTAACAAGCACAGTTGCAATACCTTGTACACTATATTCAAAATCTGTAACAGTAAATAATTTAGTACTAGTATTATATGAACCTTCTACTGCAATTGGGTCAGTTAATAAACTTGAAATACCCGATAAATCTACAGACAAAGAATAGTCAGAGCCAGATTGTAAAAACTGTGCTACAATTACTACTTTGTTTGTATCAGTCCAAGTTGTATCTAATACTGCTCCATTAGCGATATTCATGTTACCTGTAGCCTCAGTATTATAAGTTCCACATTCTGTACAATCATATGCATTTGGATCTGTTACACAAGTTCCATCTTCACAAATTTCACCTGTTGCACATGTTACTCCTGTACAAGGGTCATAGTTAGGGTCAGTTACGCAATCTCCGTCTTCACACACCTGACCAGTTGGGCAAGTAACATCATCGCAACTGTCTTTACAAGACTGTAAGCCGAATGTTATAGATCCCATTACAAATAAGCTTAAAAATAATTTTTTCATTGTTTTCTTTTTTTTTAATTAATAATTGTTTGTTTGATTAATAATATAATGTTAGCAAAATTACAATAATAATTTAATATTGCAAGTTATTTTACAATAAAGTGTTTTTGTATTAAATTACCATCAATATCAATGCTAATAACGTAAAAACCTGTTCCTAAATTGTTTTGCAAGTTAATATTCTCATAAATCATGCCATTTTGATAACCCATATCTTTAGCAAAGATAGTTCTTCCAGCCACATCATACACACTATATTTCACACTACTTTCTTTTAAAATATCCATTTTTAAAGTAAATGAACCATTATTTGGATTAGGATATAATGTTAAACTTCCTTCATCAATAACATCTGAAATTCCTGTTGGACAATTAATAGATAACATTGTAGCACTACCAATTACATTACAAGCATTGTTTATAGTAGGGAAATTACTTGGCAATGGTGGTAAAGTAAATGATACTGAAGATGAGGAATTAGGAGCTATATTTACCGTAAATCCAGGAATTGTTATTACTTGGTCTTGTGTAATCAACGGACAAGAATCGGCATAAACCGTAGATACAATATTTGGTACTGTTAATGTTAAAGAACCAGTTCCTACATTTAAAGCACTTATACTCCATGTGCCATTAGGATTTCCACTATATAACCCTGTAAGAGGGAAACATAAACTTCCGCCAGGAACTATAGACGGCAACATATCAATTAAAGCTTTGTTTATTGTATCAGGAATTAAAGATTGGAAATTAGCAGGCACTATATCTCTTAAATTTGCTGTACTTCCATCAGGGAAAGTAAATATCAAACTATCTGCAACTAAAAGAACTCCATCTGTTGCTGCTATATCTAAACATAATTGAGCATCAGATATACAACCTGAATCAACATTTGGTTGATGTATAATTGAATCTATAACCAAAGCTTCGGCAGAAATAGGAGTAAAATAGTAATCTCCATTTTCAACGCCATCAGGTAAACTTCCACAATTCAATACTACTCCACTATCATTTGAAGATGGTATAACCCAACCGTTATCAATAGCTGTTTGTAATGATGTCATATCTGTTACAGGACCATCTGCCTCTGTAGAAATAGCCCAAGCTACATCAAAGCCTGAATTCAAATAAAAGTCTTCATGACTTATAGTAACTTCTCCTCCTACCCCTAAAGAAGTAGCGTCTGCTGATGAAATACCAGCCACGCAAACTGCAAAAGGAGCAGATAAAGCCTCACAACCTAAAGGCGAAGTAAAGCTAACTGTAAATGGAGCATTTAAAGGATTAAATGTTGCTAATGTATCTGCCGTTGCTCCCGGAATAGGAATAGCACTTCCACTTCCGTTAGCGTACCATTGTACATCAAAACCATTAGGATTATCTACATACAAACCACCATTTGAAGTTACCATAATAGTTGGTGTACTCACAACTTCTACTATTATCTCCGCAGAATCTGTTAAACTTGGACAAATACTTCCAGTTTCAACTACTTCTGCATTGTAAAATCCTGCATCTGTAACCATTAATGTTGAATTTGTTTCACCCAAAATCTCAACACCATCTTTAAACCATTTTACCAAATCATAAGAAGTAGCACCCAAGCTAAGCTCAGTTGAATCTCCTCCACAGATAGTAAAACCATTAGAAGCTACTAAAGGATTAACGGTAGAAGGTGGTAAAATTTTAACGGTATCCCAATAAACTAAAGTTTCTGCTACTTGAATACTAAGTGTAACAGTTGATGCATGATTATTATTAGAAGCACCAAATTGACCTCCAACATAGGGGAAAGGAACATAAACTGAAACTGTTCCTAAATTATCATCCGGGGATCCAATTATTGGTGTGTTTGTATCTTCATCCCATGCTTGAATTTTAATAGTATCAGAAGTTAACGGAATATTTAAACCTGTCCAAGATTTATTTCTTCCACTTCCAGCTCCACCTGTACTTACCCAACCATTTCCACCGTCTATTTTTAAATACGGCTCAGGATCCTGAACTGCTGTTAGTTCTTCAATATCAGGATACCAACCTCCTGTAAAAGCAGTTGATGCGGCAGAAATATAATATTCGCTAATTTCAACAGTCATTTTTACAGGATAATTTCCAGGAGCACCATAAAATTTACTTACCGGTTTGCCAGTAGCTGTAGTTCCATCATGAAATTGCCATGAATATGACACAGGGTTTAATATCTCATCGGTAGAACTTAATGTTGTATTAAATTGAACGGTTGCAGAATCACAACTTATAGGAGGGCTCATTTGTACTGGTCCACTTCCTGTACCAGGTAAAACTAAAACATACAATTGTAATGGTTGTGCGGCACAGTCTGAAATACCAGATATACTACCACAACCTTCTATTGCAACATTAACTACTTTTAAACCAGGAGCACTAAAGGTACTTCCACAAACTGTTATAGCTCCATATCTACCATTAGTATTTTGAGGATGATATGTATTACTTGAGGCATTTACTGAATCGGTTCTCCAACTTAAACCTAAAGGAAGGTTGCTCACACCTTGTATTTCTATACTGTTTATTGTAGCAGTACCATTTATAGGTGAAGTAATATTTTGCTTTTTAGGAAATAGTGCCTGCACTATTATTGACGTGTCCACACCTTGCGTTACTTTTAAAGTGTCAATATCCCATGGATCACTATCTATAGTAACTCCTAATGTAAAATCGTCAATTGTTCCCCAAATAGAAGTACTGGGTACTCCAGAAGAACATTGACTGTAGGTTTTGCTTACAAACAGAGTTATTGCAAACAAAAAAAGTAATTTTCTAAATTTCATGTTGATTTGATTAAATTTAGTAACAAAGATATGAATAAAAGTTAAGTTTCAAAACAAGAAAATTATTAATCGCCATAACTTCTGAAAATGAAAATGTTAAATTAACTTATCGTTAAAAATCTTTTTTAGAAATTTAATATTTTTTATGATTTCAAAATTTGTATATCTTAGCACTCACAAATCATTAAAACAACTTTATGAAACACATTTTTTTTACATTATTACTAACAACCCTAACATTTTTTACTTACGCTCAAAACGGAACTATTAAAGGTAAAGTAACTGAGCAAAATGGCGAACCTGCTATTCAAGCTAACATTATTATTGATGTATCTAAAGGTTGGGCTACGGTTACAGATTTTGATGGAAATTATACTTTATCTGTACCGGCAGGTTCTTATGCCGTATTGTATAGATATATAGGTAAAGAAGATAAAATAATAAAAGTAGATCTTAAAGCTGGAGAAACAATAACAGAAAACGTTGCTTTTAAAGAAAAAGAAGAATTAATTAACACCGTAGTGGTTTCTGCTTCTAAATATGAAAAGAAGCTAAGTGAAGAAACCGTAAGTATGGAAGTACTTAAAAGTGACCTCCTTCAAGCAAATAATATTACTAATGTAGAAGACGGGATGAATAAAGTACCAGGAGTAACATTAGTAGAAGGTCAAGCCAATATACGTGGTGGTGCAGGGTGGAGCTATGGAGCTGGTAGCCGTGTTATGATACTATTTGATGATATGCCATTATTAAGTGCTGACGCTGCTGATACTAAATGGAGTTTTATGCCAACAGAGAATATAGAACAAATTGAAGTTATTAAAGGAGCAGCTTCTTCTCTTTATGGTTCAGGAGCACTTAATGGTGTTATTAATGTTAGAACAGGATATGCTAAATCTACTCCGGAAACAAATGTTAGTATATGGAGTGGTATTTTTGCCGGACCAAGGGATAAAAGTGCTGGCTGGTGGTATGATGATAATTCTCAACCATTTTTTACAGGTTTTAATTTTGTTCATAAAAGAAAAATTAAAAGATTTGACGTAGTAGTAAATGGTGCTTTTTCTCAAAATAAAGATCCTTTAAAAGAAAATAGTGGTGGAGATGCTCGTGTAGGAGGAAAATTCAGATTTAGACCTAAAAAAGTTGAAGGTCTTTCTGTAGGAGTCAATCTTAATGTATATAGAAGTTGGGGCTCTGCTTTTTTCCTATGGAATGGCTCTGGAGACCAATCAAGAGTACCTATGCCTAATACCGCAAGTGCATACCAAAACAATAGAATTGCTATTGATCCCTTTATAACCTATGTTGATAAAAAAGAAAATACATTTAGTTTAAAAACTAGATACTTTAATACGACCAATAGAAACAATACAGGACAAGGCTCTAAACCAATCATGTATATGTTTGATGCACAGTATAGCAGATATTTCAATAAATTAAAAATGAGTGTAGTAGGTGGTTTATTTGGATACTACTCTACAGTAAGAAGCCCTGAAGGCAGAGGAGGTGCATCTTTAGTAGGAGAACATAATGGTACAAACATAGCACCTTATGTACAATTAGAAAAGAAACTATTTGCTAATAAATTAAATTTAACTTTTGGGTCTAGGTATGAATTTTTCTACATAAAATCATTAACTTTCAATGAAAAAAAGAAAAGTGCCGGAGATAATAGTAAAGAAGACAATCTAAACAGACCCTTGTTCAGAGTAGGTGCAAACTACTCCCCTGCTAAAGCAACTTTTATTAGAGCTTCTTGGGGCGAAGGTTTTAGATACCCATCAATGGCTGAGCTATATATCAATAGCAACATAGGAGGTATTGGACTGTACCCTAATCCCAAATTAAGACCAGAAAAAGGTTGGTATGCAGAGTTAGGTGTAAAACAAGGTTTTAAAATTGGAGATTGGGGAGCTTATGTAGATGTTGCAGGATTTGTTAATAAATACCAAGATATGATGGAATTTAACTTTGGTCAATTTGGTGAGTTTAATGCGGGAAAAATAATTAACGATTTAGCAAATGGCACTCCATTATCAATTATAGATTTAGGTGTAGGCTTCTCTTCTCAAAACGTTGGAGAGACCTTAATCGCAGGAGTTGAAATTTCAGGAGGAAGTCAGGGAAAAATAGGAAATTTCCCTTTAAATATATTGGTAGGTTATACTTATATAGAACCAATTCCTTTAAACTGGGATGACCCTGTAGTATTTTACAATACAAAAGGCGAAGAAGTTATACCCGGAGAAAGTGGAGTAGAACAATTTACAAACCTAAGCTCTACTTCTGATGGAGGCAATAACTATTCTTCCGTTTCTTCATCAAATGAAAAAGTACTAAAATACAGAAATAAACACACCTTTATGATTGATGTTTCTACAAGCTTTAAAAAGTTTGATTTTGGTATTTCAGTACAATATAGAAGTTGGATGCAAAATATTGACCAACTTTTTGTAAGCGATTTATTTACTGAAACAATCCCTGAAGATGCATTAATTAGAAGCTTCACTAGCGACATTAATAATGTAGAAGAATTAATAGGCACAGAAGCTTTCTCTGGATTAAAAGCATACAGACAAAAATATGATGGAAGAGGAACTACTCTATTAGACGCAAGAATTGCCTATAATTTTAATGATAGAGCTAAGTTATCTTTAGTAGGTAAAAATCTATTAAATTTAACTTATGATATACGTCCTACATTATTAGGAGACCCTATGAGTTTTGCCTTACAATTTAATTATAATTTTAAGCACGATAAAAAGTAAAATGTTAATAAATTCAAGTACGTATTTTCACAATCTGTACTTTTCTTTTTAAATAAGATATTATCTTTGCAAGGCTAATCTGTAATATGATTAGCCTTTTTGTTTAACCAAACACAGTTTATGACAAAATTCTATTTATTAGCTCTCAATTGTTTACTTTTCATCTCCTTATTTAGCCAAAATGCTACACTTAAAGGAAAAGTTATAGACCAAGATAAACAAGGTATGTATGCCGTAAATGTAGTAATAGATGCCGCTAAAGGATGGGCTACACAAACAGACTTTGACGGAAACTACACACTTTCTGTACCTGCCGGAAAATACTACGTACTTTTTAGTTTTATAGGTAAAAAACAAAACATTAAAGAAGTTTACCTAACCGCAGGAGAAACCAAAACACTCAATGCCACCATGCAAGACAGTGAAGTGGAAATAGACATTGTTACCGTAACAGGAGGTAAATACGAAAAGAAATTTGGAGAAGAAATAGTTTCAATGGAAGTTTTATCTCCTAATATTATAGAAAATAACGTAGCACAAGCCGAAGAAGCCTTAAACAAAGTGCCCGGTTATACACAGCTGGGCGAAAGTCCAAGTATTAGAGGTGGTAGTGGTTGGAGTTCTACAGCATCAAGCCGAGTATTATTTTTAATAGACGGAGTACCTCAGTTAAGCCCCGAAAATGGAGGTGTTTTTATGGAAACACTACCTTTAGAAAACTTACAACAAGTGGAAGTTATTAAAGGAGCGTCTTCTGCTCTTTATGGTTCTTCTGCATTAAACGGTATTATTAACTTTAGAACCGCTTGGCCTACAGATACAGTACCTTTTAGAAGAATAACTACAGGAATTGGGGTTTATCAAAAATTTACATCAAATCTTATTAAAAAAAGAAATGACAACCCTAATAGAATGAAAGACCCAAACTGGTGGTGGGACGACTACAATCATCTTCCCGTATTTTTTAATACAACTTATGAACACCGCCAACGTTTTAAAAACTTAGATTTAGTATTAGGAGCTCATTACCGCCATGACCAAAGTTTTAGAAAAGATAATGAATATGACCGTTTTAGAATTAATGGCAAAATACGTCATATTTCTAAGAAAAATCCCGGATTAAACTATGGTACAGCTTGGAACTTTGTATATCAAGAAGGTGGACAGTTTTTCTTGCAAAGTGGAATAGATGAAGACATTTTAATACCTTCTGACCCTACTAATCCCTTCAAAGCTGATGTAAGAACAGACTATGTTGACAGAAGAATATCGCTTTCTCCTTTTTTAAATTACTTTGATAAAAAAGAGAATAAGCACGCCATTAGAATGCGTTATTACAATAACCAATCTACAAACTTCAACTTAGAGTCAATGCAAACCAACCATATTTATGGCGAATATAATTTTACTAAAGATTTTACTGCCATTGGTTTAACTATTATAACAGGAGCAACAGGCTCATACACTACCTCTAAAGGAAATACTTTTACTACAGGCAACCATTTTGCTGTTAACACAGGTGCATTTATTCAAGCAGAAAAAAAATTCTTTGATAAATTAACTATTTCCGGTGGTTTAAGAGCTGAATACAATAAAATAGATTCTATAACTCCTCAAAATAAATTGCAATTTTTAAGCTTATTTAAAAAGAATGGTACTATAAAATCGCCAGTTAGACCATTATTTAGATTTGGTGTAAACTACGAAGTAGTAAAAGGAACCTATTTAAGAGGTGGTTTTGGACAAGGATTTAGAGTGCCTACTATGACTGAATATTTTATTCAAACTAAAAGAGGCTTGGAAGTACAACCCAATCCCTACTTACTACCTGAAGCCGGGTGGAGTACCGAGTTAGGTGTAAAACAAGGCGTTAAAGTAGGAAATTGGCAAGGCTTTTTTGATTTTGCCGGATTTTATACCGCATATATTGACTTAATAGATTTTGATTTCGGTCAAGGATTTGCCATACAAGCTCAAAACTTTGATGACGCCACTATTGCAGGATTTGAAATTTCGGCAATGGGACAAGGCAAACTATTTACTTACCCACTACAATTTTTAGTAGGATACTCTTTTATTAATCCGGTATTAAAAAACCTAACCGGAGCAGAAAAACAACAAAGAATAGCCGCTTATGGTCCTAAAAACTATAAATACTTAAACTACAGAAGTAAACATAATTTTAAAGCCGATATAGAAGGTACAGTTAAAAACTTTACCATGGGTCTTTCAGGTATTTATGTTAGTAATATGATAAACATACCCGTAACAAGAGGAATTAACGGTGTAAATGCCTTTAGAGAAAAACACGACAAAGGTTATTTCCTTTTAGATGCCAGAATTAGACTAAATATTAAAGACCATAGCAACTTAACTTTTATTGCTAAAAATATTTTAAATATTGAATACAGCCAAAGACCGGGCATAATAGAAGCACCAAGAAACTACGCTTTACAGTTTCAATACGGATTTTAAGAATTATTTAATAAAATAGTTCGTTAAGCCACAATACTTTATCTAATTTAGTGTTTAATATAAAAACACTTAAAATTACATGTTATTAGGAACAGGAAAAGCAGACATAACTGCTTTTAAAGAAGGCGTGGGTATGCTTGGTTATGGGCAGGCATTCAATATTATGGAAAATGTGGCTACGCCACTTTATGCAAGGGCATTTCTTTTTAAAACAGATGAAAAATTAATAGCTTACATAAATTGCGAATTAGGTTTTATAACTCCTTCATTAAAAAGAGGTGTAGTAAAAAAACTAAGGCGAAAACACGACAAAACGGAATATAATAATAACAATATCCTATTAGCAGCACAGCACACCCACAGCGGCCCCAGTGGCTTTTCGCACCATGGATTGTATAATACCAATAGTCCCGGTTTTGTATTAGAAATTTATAATAAAATAGTAGATGGAATAGTAGAAGCTATTTTAAAAGCTGAAGAAAATTTTGAAGAAGTTTCAGTTCAATATTCTGAGGGCGAATTTGAAGAAGAAAAAGAAGTAGGTTTTCAACGTTCGTTAAAAGCTTATTTAAAAAATCCCGAAGCCAAAAAAATAACTAAAAAAGAACTTCATTTAGGCATCAATAGAGAAATGAGGCTACTAAAATTTGTAAACGAAAAAAATGAAATAAAAGGAAGCATAAATTGGTTTGGTACTCACCCTACCAGTTTGCCTAATACTAATACATCTGTTTGTAGCGATAACAAAGGCTTTGCCGCACAATATTTAGAAGATGATTTGCAAAAAAATAAAACTGATTTTTTAGGCATTTTTGCTCAAGGAAGCTGTGGAGATGTTTCGCCAAGATTTCAATACAACAAAAAACATTCAAGAATAAGAGGAAAATTAGACGGTAAATTTTTGAATGATGACATGAAAAGTGCTCAATACAACGGTCAACTTCAATATGAAAAAGCAAAAGAGCTAATTACAAAAGAAAATCAAACTAAAATTGAAGTAAATGAGTTAGATTATGGATTAATGTATGTTGACTTTAGCAATATTATTATTGACGAAAAATTTACCGGAGGTATTAAAAATGCAAGAACAAGTCCTTCGTGTATGGGTGTTGCGTTTTTAAAAGGAGCTCCTGACGGACCTGGCATGTTAGAGCCTTTTGCGTATATAACTGCTTTGCTAAGCCGTGCCGTAAAAGCAGGAGAATACGTGCGTGCTTTATTTATGCCAAAAGAATGGGGCATGGCTATGCGACAAAAATATACTTCGCAGGGAAATAAAGATATAGCCATAGAATCTGGTGACAGAAAAATAATGGCTACTTATGATATTAATAATTTAATATTGCCCGCTTGGGTTGATGAAACTATTAGCAATCTTAAAAAATTTCACAGACGTGGAGCTTTAGATAAAAACCCGTGGACTCCTCAAATTTTGCCACTTCAAATAGTAAAATTAGGCACCATTGCTATATGTGCTTTTCCGTTTGAAATAACAACTATAGCCGCTCAAAGATTGCAAAAAACTATAGAAGATATTTTAATAGGAAATGGTGGATATACTAAAGTAATATTAAACCCCTACTCTAACGCTTACAATGGCTATATTACAACTTATGAAGAATATCAAGTGCAGTGCTACGAAGGTGGGCATACCGTTTTTGGAGAATGGAGTTTAGCCGCTTTACAAACCGAATTTGAAAAATTAGCCAAAGAAATGCTTAAAACTGAAGATGAAAGAAATTTAAGTCATGACGTAACGCCTTTAGTATTTACAAAAGAAGATTTAAACAAATTTTCATATTTTAAAGGGCAATATTATTTGAACACTATAAAAAGAAAAGAACGCTTAGCAAAGGTAAAAGCAAGACGAAGAAATAAATTGGAAAAACGCAAAGAAAGAATACAAAAAAAGCTTGATGATCTTTAGACATTTTCTTAGTTTTTAGAAATATAAACGCTATTTTCTAATAGAACAAATGACACAAATAAAAAAGGAGGCTAAATTAGCCCCCTTTTTTATTGTAAAATGTTTGAGTTAAAATTACTCAGTAGCTTCTTTTACTTTTGTAGCAGCATTGTTAACTGCATCTTTAGCAGCATCAACACCGTCTTGAGCAGCACCTTCTACAGCGTCAGCAGCGTTTTCTACAGCTTCGCCAGCAGCGTCAGCAGCATTTTCTACAGCAGTACCTGCGTCTTCCACAGCTTCTTCTACAGTAGTTTCAGTTTCAGTTGTTGTTTCTTCTACAGCTTCTTCAGTAGAACTTGAATTGCAAGAAAATACGAATAAACCTAATACTGCAACTAAAATAAGTGATAATTTTTTCATCTTTAAATTGTTTTTTTGTTTTTAAATTGTGAATAATGGGTGCAAATATAAAAAAAGTATGAATAACACAAATTATTTAACAAAAAAAAATGTTAACATTTGCTTTGTTATTAATAAAGTTTTAATGAATTAACCATATTGAATTGAAAAACCAGCATTAAATGACGATAAAAAAATCATAAAATGCTGGTAAAATGTTATTAGTAAGCAAAAGTATAATAAAAGAGATAATTGCAGTAAAGCTATAGCAGGTAACTATAATTTTATATAAAAATATTCACTAAAATTTACTTTCATTCCTTCACTCCGCACATACACTCCGTTTTGCTTTGGTAACTTTGCAAAATAAAAACAAAGAATATGCTATCTAAATCTAAAATAATGCGAGGCAAACAATGTCATAAATCTTTGTGGTTATACCGCCATGCTTATAATCTACGTGAAATAAATGAACAACAGCAAGCTATATTTCAAACAGGAACTGATGTAGGTATTTTGGCTCAAGGATTATTTCCTAAAGGTATAGATGCTACTAAAGGGCATGATTACCCAAATCTTTCTTGCTATAAACAAACAAAAAAACTAATAGATAATGGGCAAAACGTTATTTATGAAGCTACTTTTGTATATGATGATGTTCTGGTAGCTGTAGATTTACTGGTAAAAAACGGCAATAAATGGAATTTATATGAAGTAAAAAGCTCTACTTCCGTTAAACCCCAGCATATAGAAGATGCTACTGTGCAATACTATGTGGCTAAAGGCTGTGGTATTGATATTGAAAATATTTACATTACCCACCTTAATAATACTTATGAACGCAAAGGCGATTTAGATATTCAACAATTATTTACAGCCACAGCAATTACAGATGAAGTAAAAGCTGGCTTAGATACGCTACCCGAAACTATAGAAAAGTTAAAAGAAGTGGAAAAGCTAAAAAAATGTCCACAAATAGATGTAGGCGAACAATGTAATACCCCCTACCCTTGCGATTATATGAATTACTGCTGGAAAGATATACCTTATTTTAATGTAGTAGAGTTGGTTCATAACAGAGGCAAAGCACAACAATTGATAGATATGGGCATTACAGATTTAAAGGATATACCGGACGATTTTCCTTTAACCATAAATCAACAGATACAAGTAGATGCAGAAAAAACAGAAGAAGATTATATAGATGAAAAAGCAATAAACCTTTTTCTTAATGAAATATCATATCCTATTTATTATCTTGATTTTGAAACCATTATGCCCGCTATCCCACCATTAGACAACACTAAACCTTATGGACAAACGGTGTTTCAATATTCCTTACACATAGAAGAATTTGAAAATGCGGAACTTGTACATAAAGAATATTTAGCCGAAACAGATGGCACAGACCCACGTACTATGTTTTTACAAAAATTAATTAAAGATTGTGGCACAAAAGGGACCGTACTGGTTTATAACAAAACATTTGAGTGTAGTAGATTAAAGGAATTAGCTACTATTTTTCCAAAATATAATGAGGAAATTAATAATATACTCAACAGAATAGTAGATTTAATGCAACCTTTTCAGCAAAAACAATACTATACAAAAGAAATGCACGGAAGTTATTCTATAAAAGCGGTATTACCGGCTTTAGCGCCCCAATTTTCTTATACCAACTTAGAAATAAGTGATGGCGGTACGGCAAGCAATATATTCTATGCCCTATTTGAAGGCAAATATACCGGCAATAAAGCCAAGGCACGCAAAGCCTTACTTGAATATTGCCAAATGGATACTTATGCCATGGTGGTAGTAATGCAAAAACTAAGAACAATAGTGTAAATTTATAAATTATATTTATTCTTTCTTATAAACTTTCACATAATCAACTATAAGATAATCGGGTAGTTTAGCATTATTAATATTGCCAGCCCAATCTCCAACTTCTAAACTTAAAATAATGTATTGGTCTCTTTGAGAAATACCTTTCTTAAACGTTGCGGTAGGTTTGCCGTCTATATAATAAGTATAAGATTCTGGTGTCCACTCTAAACCAAAGGTATGAAACTGATAGGAATCAAATTTTCGCATTTTCACTTTTTTGTGTTCCGATTTGTGGTCTTTGCCATAGCCGTCATAGTGTATGGTGTGGTGTATTTCATTTTTGTGCAATGGCAAAAATTCATAAATATCTATTTCAGCACCGCTTTTAGCTACATCGCCTATGTATTTTCCTAAAATATTGCTTTGAAGCCAAAAAGCAGACCAATGTCCTTCTTCATTTTGCAATAAACAGCGTACCTCAAAATATCCGTAAGTAGTTTCAAATTTACCCTGCGTACTTATTATTGAAGAAAAAATAGTATCATTTTTTTGTTCTGTTCTTAATGCTAAATAACCTTTTTGAACAGTTGCCATAGCTTCTACATTAAAAGCATCTCTCCTTTTACCTAAATTTCGGTATTTCCATTTGTTTAAGTCTAAACTTTGTCCTTCAAAATTATCTTCCCAAAATAGTTTATAACCATTGGGAGCCTGAGCATTAAGTGAATAGCCTAAAATAGAAATTAAAATGATTAATATGTAATTCATTAAGATTTTAGTATCTCCACAAAACGCCAAACATCCTGAAAGCTATTGTACAAAGGTACAGGAGCTATGCGTATAACATTGGGTTCTCTCCAGTCGGCAATAACGCCTGCTTTTGTCAGTTTTTCAAAAAGCTGTTTGCCATTATTTCCTGTCAATAATGATAATTGGCAACCTCTTTCTTCTTTGTTTTTTGGGGTAATTATTTCAAAACCAAAGTTATTTTGTAGAATTAGCCATTCCAAATAAGCTGTTAATTTTTCGCTTTTAGCTCTCAATTTTTCCATACCTACTTCATTAAAAAGTTCTAAGGAAGCTTTATGTGCTGCCATAGAAAGCACGGGAGCATTGCTCATTTGCCACGCTTCAGCACTTTGAGTTGGTACAAAAGTTTTATCCATTTTAAAACGCGTTTTTTCTTCATGCCCCCACCAGCCGGCAAAACGTGGAATGTCTTTATCTTTAGTATGTTTTTCGTTTATATAAACTCCACTTACGCCACCAGGACCGGAGTTTAAATATTTATAACTGCACCAAGTGGCAAAATCCACATTCCAGTCATGAAGTTTTAAAGGAACATTTCCTACCGCATGAGCTAAATCATATCCGGCTAAAGCCCCTACATTATGAGTGGCTTCTGTTATTGTTTTTAAATCAAAAAACTGCCCGGTATAGTAGTTTACACCACCTAAAAGCACTAAAGCTAAGTTTTCTTTATGCTGATTTATTGTTTTAACAATGTCTTCGGTTCTTAAAGTATGCTCATTTTCCTTTGGATATAATTGTACAATGGCATCATCTATTTTATAACCATGAAACTTCACTTGTTGCTGAATAGCGTAATGGTCAGAAGGAAAAGCATCTGCTTCCATTATTATTTTATAGCGTTGCTTTGTAGGGCGATAAAAACTAACCATTAATAGGTTTAAATTAACAGTAAGAGCATTCATAGCTACAACTTCATTTTCTTTAGCTCCCACAATTTTAGCCAAAGGTTTAGTTAAAAAATGGTGGTAGGAAAACCATGGATTTTTGCCGTGAAAATGTCCTTCTACGCCTAATTCTTTCCAGTCTTCCAGTTCTTGAGCTATGTATGTTGCCACTTTTTTGCATTGCAAACCCAAGCTATTACCTGTAAAATAAACGGATTCTTTTCCATTTACTTTAGGGATATAAAATTCATTTCTGTAGGATGCTAATTCGTCTTCTTTATCTAATTGTAGGGCAAATTGTTCGTCTTGTTTAAAAATCATATTTTTAAATAAATTTGAATAGTAGTAAACTAAATAAACCTCTCATCTGCTTCCATTACCGTACCGCATTTGCTACAAGTTCTTTTTTCTTTGTCGGTATAAAAATCTTTAAAGCGTGGCAAAAAGTCTTTTTCTATGTTGGTTAGTTTAAAATAGGTTTCATGTAGTTTGTGGTTACAGTTGTCGCAAAACCAAAGCAAGCCGTCTGTAGCATCATCTTTTCTTTTAAGTTCTACCACTAAACCTACAGTATTTGCAGGTCTTATAGGAGAATGAGGAACTTTAGCCGGCAACAAAAACATATCGCCTTCATTAATTTTAACTTCTACAGCTTTGCCTTCTTCTTGTATTTTTACGGTAATATTGCCTTCAAGCTGATAAAACAACTCTTCACTTTCATTGTAGTGATAGTCTTTTCTGGCATTGGGTCCACCTACTATCATCACTATATAATCTCCCGATTCTTTATACAGATTTTTATTACCTACAGGAGGTTTTAATAAATCTCTATTGTCTTCAATCCATTTAGTTAAGTTAAAAGGTCGTTTTATCATGGCATTAATTTTTTTATAAAGGTAAAAAATCTTTGAGAGCTAAACTTTCTTTTTCTACATTAATAGTAAAAGTGTTTACTAAATATTTGTACTTAATTTATGGTTAATTACATTCATCACTCTAAAAAATGCCGTTAAATCATTTTTATCTATACCTTCGGCAAGGTTGTTTTCTATTTTAAAAACAGCACGCAAAGCTATTTCTCTGTGCTCTTTACCTTTTTTTGTAAGTTTAATTAGCACAATTCGCTTATCTTTTTTATCCGCTATTTTTTTAATAAACTTCTTTTGTTCCATTGTTTTAAGCACTCTACTTAAACTATTAGGTTCTAAGCCTATGCGTGGAGCTATTTTAGTAACGGGCGTACCTTCATCTTCAAAAATAGCCATTAATACAAAAGCAATAGATAATGTAACATCATACTTTTTAGACATCTTGTCGCCTATTTTTTGAATATTTAGCCAAGAAGTTTTTATCTGATATACAATTAAATGCGAAGCTGCTTCTACAAAAGAATCGCTCTGGTTTAAATCTTTTTTCTCTATCATAATTATTTACCTTACATTTGCAATGCAAGCATTGATTTTTCAAAATTAATAAAAAATGAGTAAAAAAGTAATTGTTATAGATGGAAACCGTACACCATTTTTAAAATCGGGAACTGATTATATGAATTTAATGAGCTACCAGCTTGGGCAGCACGCCATTAAAGGTTTATTAACCAAAACGGGTTTAAACCCCAAAGAGGTGGGGCAAGTGATAATGGGAACAGTTATTTCTAACTTAAAAACCAGCAATGTAGCTCGCGAATCGGCTATAACGGCTGGCGTGCCCAATACTACACCGTGTTATACTACCACTATGGCATGTATTTCGGCAAATAGAGCTATAAGTTGTGCTTTTAATGAAATTAAAAATGGACAGTATGATTTAGCTATTGCGGGAGGAGTAGATTGTACTTCAGATACGCCTATTACTTTTAGAAGAGAAATGCAAAAGAAATTATTTGCAGCTCAAAAATTGAAAGGTTTTGGCGATACAATGAAGTTTTTATTTTCCTTAAGCTATAAAGATTTTTTACCGGAGCGTCCAAAGGTGGCAGAGTTTATAACCAATAGAGTAATGGGCGAAGACTGTGATATGATGGCAGCGAGATTTGGCGTAAGTAGAGAGGAGCAAGATGAGTTTGCGGTGCGTTCTCATAAGCTGGCAGCCCAAGCGTGGGAAGATGGGCATTTAGGTAAAGAAGTTACACCCGTAGAATTAGCACCTAAATTTAAGCCGGTAGAAAAGGACAATGGTGTGAGAGGAGATTCAAGTATAGAAAAAGTAGCAAAACTGCGTCCTGCTTTTGACAAAAAATATGGAACGCTTACAGCTGCAAATTCTTCATTTTTAACAGACGGAGCAGCAGCTTCGCTTATAGCTACGGAAGAAAAAGCAAAGGAGCTGGGTTTAACTCCAAAAGCAGAAATAGTAGATTATATTTTTACTGGTCAAGATTTATATGACGAACTTTTATTGGGACCTACGTATGCTATTTCTGAAATTTTGAAACGCAATAATTTACAACTTTCAGATATTGATGTTTTAGAAATTCACGAAGCATTTGCCGGGCAGGTTTTGGCTAACATAAAAGCTTTAGAAAGTGATAGTTTTGCTAAAGAAAATTTAGGGAGAGATAAAGCAGTAGGAAAAGTAGATTTTAATAAATTGAATTTATGGGGAGGCTCGTTAAGTATTGGGCATCCATTTGGAGCTACAGGAAGCAGATTACTAACTACTGCTGCTAATAGATTAATAGCCGAAAATGGAAAATATGCCATTTTAGCTGCTTGTGCAGCAGGAGCACACGGGCATGCTATGTTAATAAAGAAATATTAATGATAGAAAACAGACGTCAGATAACGTCATTCCTGCGGATGCAGGAATCCCGAAGTCGGAAAAGAAAAACAGGCTAATAGATATCAGACGTCAGACATAAGATAATATGAGGTTTAAAATTTAATTATTATTTGCTATAAATTAAATTATATAAAGAAAGAAAGTTCAAGTTTGATTATAAGAAATTAGAAAAATGATTGAGGGATTAATGAAGTCCTTATAACTCAGATTTATGGAGTGTAACTTCTGATATCTGAATACTAAAAATCTAAACAAAAAAATGAAAAGAGAAGACGTTTTAAGAGTAGAAAAGAAAAATGGAATAGCTACTATTTGGTTAGACCATCAGATAGAAAAAATGAATGTGGTTTCGCCCGATATGATGGGAGTGCTTGATGAAGTTTTTCATGAAATAAAAACAGACAATGAAATTAAAGGTGCGGTGATTATTTCCGCTAAAAAAGATTTTATAGCTGGGGCAGATATTAAAGCTTTTGCCATTGAAAAAAAGGGCGATTTTAAGCCTATAGCCGCAAAAGGACACGCAGGACTTAGAGAACTGGAAGCAGGAAATAAACCTGTGGTAGCAGCTATAAATGGCACAGCCTATGGTTTAGGTGTAGAACTGCCTTTGGCATGCCACGCTATAGTTTGTACAGATGCTACTCATACAAAATTGGCATTGCCCGAAGTTAAATTAGGTTTGCTTCCCGGTGGCGGTGGTACGCAGCGTTTGCCTAAAAGAATAGGTTTGCAAAAAGCTTTAGATATGATTCTTACGGGCAAAAATATCTATCCTTATCAAGCTAAAAAAATGGGTTTAGTAGATGAAGTTTGTAATCATAGCAAACTACACTCTGTAGCCACCCAAATTTGTCAAAAAATAATAGATGGAAAATGGAAAAGACCGGAAAGAAAGCTAAGCTTAATGGACAAATTTTTAGACCATACTTCTATAGGAAATAATATAGTATTTAATCAAGCAAAAAAAGTAAGTGCTAAACAAACGCAAGGCAACTATCCTGCTATTCCTGCTATTATAGATTGTATAGAAACGGGCATTAAAAAAGGAAATGCCGCTGGTTATGAAAAAGAACTTGATTTGTTTGAAACCTTAATGCTAACTCCGGAAAGCGATGCTTTACGTAGTCTATTTTTTGGAATGACAGACAATAAAAAGAATCCTTACAAAAAAGAAGGCAAGCCAGTTAAAGAATTAAAAACTTTAGGAATGATAGGTGCCGGATTTATGGGGGAAGGCATAGCAGAAGTGAGCGTAATGAAAGGTATAGATGTACTGCTTAAAGATTTAAGTGCCGAAATGATGCAACGAGCCAAGCAACAAATTTGGAAATCTATAGCAAAGAAAGTTAAGTATAAACAAATAAGTGATGCTAAAGCACAAGAAATAATTAACGATGTAGCAACAAGAACAACTTATCAAGATTATGACAAAGCGGATATAGTGATAGAAGCTGTTGTTGAAAACATGAAAGTAAAAAAGTCTATTTTTAAGGAAGTAGAAGAAAATTGTAGAGAAGATGTTGTTATTGCTACAAATACATCTTCACTTTCTGTAACAGAGATGGCAAGCGATGTAAAAAGACCGGAGCAAGTTATAGGCATGCATTATTTTTCGCCAGTACCTAAAATGCAGTTGTTAGAAATAGTAAGAACAGAAAAAACATCAGAAGATGTTATTGCTTCATGTTACGATTTTGGTGTAAAGCAAGGCAAAACCGTAATAGTAGTTAAAGATGGACCGGGCTTTTATGTAAATAGAATATTGGCTCCGTATTTGAATGAATGTTTAATAATGGCAGACGAAGGAGTGGCATTAGATAAAATAGATAGAGCATTAATAAAAAAAGGATTTCCTGTTGGACCAATTTCTTTATTAGATGAAGTGGGTTTAGATATAGCCGCTCATGTGGCAGAAAGTAGTGCCGAAGCATTGAGCAAAGGTAGAGAAGGTTTTGAAGCAAATGACGCTACTACAAAAATGTTTAAAGATGGAAGATTAGGCAAGAAAAACATGAAAGGGTTTTATAAGTATGAAATAAAAAATGGACGGGCTAAAAAAGCAGGTATAGACCCAGATGCTTATAAATATTTTAAAGGAAATGGCAGTAAAGAATTAGCCATAGAAGAAATTCAAGATAGAGCACTACTTTTAATGATAAATGAAGCAGTGATGTGTTTAGAAGAAGGAATAATAAGAAACACACAAGATGGAAATTTAGCAGCCGTGTTTGGTATTGGATTTTTGCCATTTACAGGAGGTCCTTTTAGATATGTAGATCAGCAAGGTGCAGATAAAATAGTAGCAAGAATGGAAGAACTACAAGCAAAATATGGTGTAAAATTTAAGCCAAGACCAATGCTGGTTGAATATGCTAAAAATAATAACGAATTTTGTCAAAAAAAATACGACAAATGACATAAAACCAAAAATAAAGTATTATCTTTGTGGAAGAACAAAGAGAATAGTAATGAAAAATTATAAAAACAATAGTAATAAAAATTTAGTAGTAGAAGAGCCAATGGCAGTATATGCAGTAGCAGATGATAGTAGTATTTTTACCTTAATAGAAAAAATAAAAAAAGGAATTTCTTTTAATGCTTTTTCAAAATTAGTAAAAAATACACCTTTTAAAATTTCAGAGTGGGCTGGTTTTTTGCATATTTCAGAAAGAACCATGCAGCGCTATCAAAAAGAAAATAAAAATTTTGATGCTTTATATACAGAAAAAATATACGAAGTAAGTATGCTTACTAATTATGGCGTAGAAGTTTTTGGTTCTATAGATAATTTTAATCAGTGGTTGAGTACTTCAAATGTTGCATTGGGTGGTATAGTTCCTAAAACACTATTAGATAGCACCTTTGGTATTCAAGTACTTAAAGATGAGCTTGGTCGTATAGAGCATGGTATATTAGCATAATACTATGGAAGTTTATAGAATAACCAAAACAAAATATGCGAAAAGTATAAACGGTTTTGGAGCTGAAAAATTTGGGGGAAGATGGAATAGTAAGGGCGTAGCTATGTTATATACAAGCCAATCAAGAGCATTGGCTATGACAGAGGTGGCGGTACATTTATCGTATGGTATTATGCCTAAAGATTTTAGTTTGGTAACTATAGAAATACCAAATAATACTATGATTGAAGAACTTAAAATAGAAGATTTGCCAAAAAACTGGGATAATATTCCTCATAATGGAAATACGCAGTTAATAGGAGATGATTTTGTTAGCGAGCAAGAGTATTTAGCTTTAAAAGTGCCTTCTGTAATTGTAAAAGGCGATTTTAATTTTTTGATAAATCCTTTGCATAAAGATTTTGATAAAATAAAGATTAAAAATATAGAACCTTTTTTATTTGATAATAGATTGTTTGTAAATAATTGATTTATGAAAAAAACTCTTTTAATAATTATTGTTTCATTATTTGTTATTGGTAGTATGCCTTCTTGTAAAGGTCCTCACTGCTCAACTTATACTTCAAGCCAAACTACAGGAAAATTGAGTAAATCTGTAAAAAAGAGAGATAAAGCTAAGAAAAAGCAAAGAAGAAAATCTGGAGGGAAAATGAAAACAGGAAAACCATTATTTTAATTAAATTTCAATAAACATAAATATCTTAAAGAATGAAAAAAAACATCTTAACCACCTTTATCTTGCTTTTAACGCTTAGTTTAAACGCCCAAACTCTTATTAAATACGAAAAAGTTGACCATATTACTAAGGACGATTTAAAAGAACTTTGGAAAAAAAATAGTTTACCTAAAGCTATTTCTCCTATAACAGCATCGGCTGTAGATGTGTATGAACTGTATTACAATACCTCTTTGCCCAACGGAGAAAAGGTGGTAGCTACAGGATTATACTATGTGCCTATAGATTTTCCTTATGAAATAGCTACGATGCAATATAACCATGGTACTACTATGAAAAATAGAGTAGGAAAAAATTATGCTTATAATGGCGAAGGAACAATATGCAGAATATTTGCAGCAGACGGCTATGCTGTGGCATGGCAAGATTATATCGGTTTAGGAAGAGCAAAAGGTTTTCATCCATATCAGCATTTAGAAACAGAAGGACAGAGTGGTGTAGATTTATTAAGAGCTGTTAAGCAAATTAATGAAGAAATAGGTTTAAAAGTTAATGATAAACTTTTTATAACAGGCTACTCTCAAGGAGGACATGCCACTTTAGCTGTTCATAAAACTATTCAAGAAAAATATGCTGATGAATTTCATGTTACCGCCAGTTCTCCTATGAGTGGTGCTCATGATATGAGTGGTGTGCAAACAGAGCTAATGGATAAGCCGTATCCTCAGCCACATTATTTACCCTATTTACTTTATGGATATAATAAGATTTACAACATTTTTCCGGATACTGATTTTAGAAACATTTTTAAGCCGGAGTACAGACATGTAGTAGATAAAATGCTAAGTAAAGATTTTGACTATGGCGATATCAATAAAATGCTGCCAGAGTTGCCATTTACCATGGTAGTAGATTCTTTGTATGATTTGTTTATAAATGATCCTAATTTTAAGTTTACTAAGGTTTTAAAGCAAAACAATACTTATGATTGGGTACCTACTTCTCCAGTACAGTTTTGCTACTGCACCGGAGATGAAGAAGTGTATTATAAAAACTCTATAGTGGCAATAGATTATATGAGAAGTCATGGAGCTAAGCATATAATAGATAGAAAAGTAGGCGATAATTTTACACACCGCCAATGTGCCGATTATGCAGTTATGTACACCAAATTCTTTTTTGACAGCTTTAGAAATGGCTTTAAAAATGGAAGAAAGGGTAGTTTAATTAAAAATACAATGGTAAACATTGTAACAGGGATAGAGGATAAAAAGCATGCGAAAGAAAAAGAATAAATAATTGCTAAAAACAAAACAATCAAAGCCTTATTCTTAATGGATAAGGCTTCTGAGTTTCTAAAACACCGCCCTCACTTGCACTCTGCCACCATGCACGGGTTTTGTTATTCCTGTTTTTCTGCCGTCATATTGTACACTTACTTGCAGTAGCTTAGCAAAAGTTTTATCTATACCTACATTCCATACAAAGTTGTTGCCTTCTTGCAAGCCTTGTAGCATATCAAACTGTAGTTGCTCGTTTGTGTAGCTATCATCATTGTAACCTACACTTACAAAAGAAAAAGTTGATGTAATATTGTAATTATTGGCTTTTGAAAACCTTAAGTTTGTACTTACCTCATTGCTGACAGCAAATTGTCCACCTATTTGTGGTAAAGGATTAGATTTAAAACTGTATTCATATTCTACTTCAATTCTCAGCATTTTTTTGAATAGCCACGATAATGAAGAACCTGCTTCATTGAGAATATATTCATACTTTCTATCAAAGTAAAAATCAGAGTCATTTTGTTTAAATCCTGTTCTGTAGCTGCCATTTAATGTAAAATCTTTTATAAAATTCCAGCGGGCTTTAAATTCATTTAAAATAAATTTTCTTCGTTCAAACCCGCTTGTTAAAAGCGTTTTACTATTGCTAAATTGATAAGTGTATTCAAAACCATATTTAGTATCGCTTCTATTAAAAAAGATGACATTTCTAATATTCGTATTGTTGCTAACTAATAAACTATCGTTTAAATTATGTACAAAAGGACTAATTACATTTAGTGCTTTAATATTGCCTGTGGCAAATACTTTTTTAGAAAATTGAAAAGCTGTATTAGTAGAAAATCGGGCTATAAAACTTTGGAATCCTTTTTGTTTAAACCAAACTGCTTTAGGGTTTAGTTGAATACTTTGGTTAAACTGAGTGCTATTAACAGGCTGAAATTCTAAACTATTTTGAAAAAACTTGATAAATCGGTTTTCATTGGCAAATGCCGAAACATAAAATTCATTGAGCTCTTGCACTCCGTTTTCGTTAATGTCGTCCCAAGCAAAACTACCCACTCCATCGGGAGCTTCTATATAAGTATATTGTATTTTTTGCTCTCTACCTGCTCCTATTTCGTACATAGTGTTGGCACGCACCGCCCCTTTCCAAAGCACTAAGCCGTAATCTATTCTTCCTAAATAAAAATGATTTAAGTCTTTAGCTGCACTAAATAAAGTATCTTGCTGTAGGTTTCGGTAGGTTAAATTATAATTTAAAGTATGATTTTTTTTAGCTAAAATTCGTCCTGTCAGTTCTATTTGGTGGGCTTTTAAATAGGGTTTATCAAAACTTTCTCCTTTGGCAAGGTGCTGAAACCTTAATTTGTAGTTTAGTTTAAAATGCTGCCTCAGGCTATCTTGGTTTTGTATATAAAAACCATATTCTTGCCATAAGAAACTTTCATTGTACAATGAATCTGTTAAAGTATTACGCTGCTGGTTTATTTCATTATTTAACGTAGCTCCTATTTTGTATGTTTTGTTTTTAGCAAAATTTTGAGCAATGTTTATTTTCGGTCTAAAAAAATGGATATTTCTATTGCCCGTATTGGCATATAAATATTGTATATTATTTTCTGTTTCAAATCCTTTAGTATTGTATTTAACCAATAGGCTGTTTTCGTAGCCCGTGTATATATTTCCTTGTTTCAGCATACTAAAATTATAGCTAACATTACCTTTGTTTTGTTTAATATAACTAATTGAAAAGTTTGCTAAATGGTCTTGACTAACGGTATCGTTGTTTATACTCCAATTTCGGTTAAACTCAACGGCTCGGTATCTTTCTAAAGGTTTAAAATCTTGCTGTTTAAACTCGTAGTTTCCATCTATTAAAATGGCTTTGGTAGAATCCTTTTTCAAATTTATAGTTTGATTAAAAAATAGGTTTAAGCCGTAGCCAATATTATCGCTTCTATCCATTTTAGAAAAAGTATTCAAATCTCTATTGCTCAGAGCAAACTCCGCTCCTGCTTTCATGCTTTTTATGGGTTTGTATGCCACTCTGGAAGTAAAAAGTTGTTGCATTTCGGGAGCTATTACTTTAATAACCGGCTGATAGCTTCCTAAGTTTGGCCCTACATATTTAAAAACCCTACCGTTGGCTACAGAAGATGTTAGCTCATAGCTTCCATTATTTTGCCCGACATTAGAAAAATTTAAAGAATACAGCGTTGCGTTTTTATTAGTAGAATAGGTGTAAAAAGTGTCAATAATGCCATTAATTACAGTGTCTTTTTGCTCATATAAAACTCGGCTGGCATCAAAATCGGTTTGTTTTATTCCCGAGGCAAAAGCAGACTCTACATTATCTCCTGCATTTTCTAAAACCGCTATTTTATCATCATCAAGGTCTTGGTTTATGGTTTGGCGTTTTGCGTCTTGCTGAGAGAAAAAATTTACGGAAACATCAACTTTTTCGTGTTCAAAACCACCATTTAAGTGATAAAGTGTTCTAAGATAGTTTCTTTCGGCATATTCAAACTCCACACGAATACGCATATCTTGCGTTATCATTTTATTTGGGGTAAAACGCAATTCGCCTAAATTATAGTCAATTACATAATCATTGTTATCGCCACGCTGTAGCTGCACACCATTTATAAAAACTCTTTCAGAACCCGACATAACTATGATGTATGCTTCTCCATTATTGCCTTGCAGTCGGTAAGGACCTTGGTTTCCCTCAATGGCAGTTATGTTATTAATACAAAAATTTCCTCTGGCTACGGCAAAACTTGCCATACCGCTTGCCGTGCCTATTTCTTTTACTTTCTGTTTGCCATGGTAAGAAGCTCCTTGTAAGTTTCTTTGAAATTTCATAAAATAAGAACCGGGACTTTTTAGGTCAAAATCTCCAACTCTTAAATAATGTTCATCTTTTCTGAGTTGAATATAAACTTTGTCAAATTCTTGTAGCGTAGCGGTATTCCCTTCCGGCTGAATAGGAATATTATTGTCAGAAATAACGGCTTTTACCTCTATATCTTTAGTTATCATTCCCAATAATTGGAAATTAAAACTGGAGTTTACATTTAAACTTTGAGCATTTCCAAAACCTACGCCTCTTGATATGTTTCCGTTGTATTCTAAATTGCCAAAATCTATTAAAGATTGATTATAACTACCACTTGAAGGAGTAGAATTGCTGATTAAAAATCCTGTTGATTCTGTTTCCTTTTTGTAGGCAGAATAATCTCTATTAAAATATTTTTTGCCAAAAAGTACGGGGAAAGTTCTGTAAGAAATGTTAGCGGTTTTGTTTTTTAATTCTTCGGGAATAATAAGCTGAGAATTTTCTGCATTAAGGGTGTAGTTTTCTATGTTTTTGCCATCTATTTGCATATTAAAAGTAGAAGCAGATATACTCAGGCTGTCTAATACAATAGTGTCTTTATCTAATACCATGGTTTTAGACACATAGTTAGATAAATTTTGAGCTTGTATTAGCGTGCCAAAACAACATAATAATATAGTAGCTATTTTTTTGAGCAAACAGTTAGCATTCTTTATGCAAACAAACGAAAAAAAAGGGATTTGATTATTAAAAAGAAGGATTATAATAATAGATAGGTAATAAAAATTGAGTAATAGCTTATTTTGTTGAAGTTGACTATAAATCAATGTTGTAGTAAAAGCAAGGAATGGAAAGGTAGTTTTTAGGTTTTATTTAGCAGAACGTTTTGGCTATGCGCAGTGCGGGAATGAAAAGCCGAAACTTTCAATCTGGCACAAACGGTAGCCAAAGCTGCGTTTTTTGTTTTTAAATTTATTCAACAAAAACGTCAAAGCGGAGCTTTGGCGGACTAAAAGCACCGTCCTTTCGTTTATCTCGTCAGCCCGCATTGCGTATAGGTTTTGTTGGCACACGTTTTTATTTTATTAATCCACCAACGTTATTCCAATTGATGTCCTTTTCCATATTAAAATTCACTCTTCTTTGTTCCTGAACTTTGTCAAAAAATAGATTTGTTTTTTCTTGGTCAAATCTTGGTTGGTCAACATAAAAAATAATGTCCCTAAACCCATTTTGCGTAACTCGTCCGATGAAGTGAGTTTTATGTTTTTCCTTAATGAACTGCTCAATTTTGTCTTCTAGTTCATTTAATATCTGAGCTTCACTATCTGTTGGCATTTTTCTATCATCAGTGTCAACGAGTTCTAGAGTCACTTGAATCCACCAAGGGAAATATTTTTTATTTGGGTAGTTGTCATACGACTTGTTGATGTTTGAAACTCCAAAGAATCCATTGTCATCCGTTATTTCACCAACTTCAAATAATTCCCCAGGATAAATAGGTTCAGTCGGTCCGTAGGATTTAGGTTCTTTTTTTGAAAATAGTTTCTTAAACATCTTGCTTGTTTTAATGTGTGCCAACATATAGCTAAGAAGTCGTTTTAATGCTTTTTAGCTTTCGTTCTGCTAAGTTAGTTGTTTTTAAATTAAATATCAATAAAATAGATGTAAAATTAGTAACAAATTACTAAGATATTTTTTAGTGAGCACATAAAAAAGCTACATAATCTTTAACGCCCTCCTCTAATGTGGTAAATTCTTTTTGGTAGCCTGTGTGCCTTAATTTATCCATTTTAGCCTCAGTAAAATATTGATAGGCATCTCTTATGTCTATAGGTGTAGGAATATACTCAATAATTGGTTCTTTGTTTAATGCTAAAAATACGGCTTTAGCTAAATCATTAAAAGTGCGAGCAGTGCCTGTTCCTAAATTATAAATGCCACTATTTTTTTGTGTGTTGTAAAAATATAAGCAAACATCTACTACATCTTTTACATAAATAAAATCTCGTTGTTGCTCGCCATTTTTAATGCCATTTTTATGCGATTGAAACAAACGCATTTTTCCTGTTTCTTGTATTTGTTTAAAGGCATGATAAACTACACTTGACATACGGTTTTTGTGAAATTCATGAGGTCCATAAACATTAAAAAATTTAAGCCCAACCCAAAAAGGTGGAGTTTTAGTTTGGTTTTCTACCCATTTATCAAATGCCAGCTTACTTTCTCCATAAGGGTTTAGAGCCGAGAGGTTTACTGCTTTAATAGCATCATCATAGCCTAAAGAACCATTGCCATAAGTGGCAGCAGAAGATGCATAAAGTAGTGGAATATTGCTTTTAGTACAAATTTCAAAAATTGATTTAGAATAATTGAAGTTTAGCTTATCAAAAATGCTTTTATCCTGCTCTGTAGTATCGGTGCGAGCTCCCAAATGAAAAATAAAAGAAATTTTTGAGGCATTTTTTTGCAACCATTCTATAAAATCATCTCTATGTATTAGTTCTTTAAATTTTGTATGGCTAATATTTTGGTTTTTAGCTTGGTTTTCCAATTCGTCAACCAATACTAAATCCGTTTTGCCCAATTTATTTAAAGCACTTACCAAATTACTTCCTATAAAACCTCTTGCTCCTGTAATTATTATCATACCCTACAAAAGTAAATAATACCAATTGTTAATTCAAAATAGTTTAGATTATTATGTATTCCTTATTCGGTTTTACAAATACAAATAATAAGATTTAAGCAAATTAGTAAATTCTTGTGTATAGCTATTGTCATTGTTTTTATATGTAATACTATTTGAAAAATTAGGGAGCTTATCATTTCTGCTCGCCAAAAGTATAACACGCTTACATTTAGCATTTCTTTTATCGTAAAGCATAATAATTTTTTGATTGCTGTATTTCATTTTTGAAAATACACTTTTATACGCTTCAAATACATCATTATTAGAAAGTAGCAAAGCTAAAATAGTGTTTTGTTGCGTATTATTTTCTATTATTTTAATCCAATCTTCAGCACACAAAGTTTCTGCTTGCCTTGCTATATTTTTAGTTTCATTTGGGTTTTTATAAGTGTTATTAAAAAATGGCGGATTGCTAATAATAAAGTCAAAATTTTCTTCCGTTTTATAAGTTCTTATATCATCATTTATAATTTCAATTTGACTACTAAACCTACTTTCCTTTATATTTTCTTTGGCTTGCTGGTAACATTTATTTTCTATTTCTATACCTATAACATTAGCTCCTTTTTGTGCCAACATTAAACTCAATAAACCGCTACCACAGCCCACGTCTAAAATTTTATGAGTGTTATTAAGCATTTGAGCCACCACTGCCCCAAAAACACAAGCATCGGTGCTCACTTTATTGGCACAGTTGTTTTGTTCTATTTTAAATTGCTTAAATTGAAAGTATGAGTTAGGCATGCGTAGTAAAGGTAAAAAGTTTTTATTGAAGGGGATAAACTATTACTAATTATCCGTTTTCATACCAATATTAAATGAATAATTTATGAATACAGAATTATAGGTAACAAGTGTATTTTTTTACCTTTGTCTTGACACAAAGGTAACCAAAGGTCAAGACTGTAATCAAAAACACTAAAATGCTATAAAACAGACGATGACAAATTAATGTATGCTCAACTTCAATTTCCCTAAAGTATTTTCACTTGTGGGAGCATACTAATTTGTCTGTTTACATTTTTATAATTTCATTCATTTTAGATGTCTGTTTTACATCATTTCTTAACGTATTTTTGATTAAGGTCAGTAAAAGTGCACCTTAAGTTTGTAAACGGAGTACCTATTAACCAAAATTTCCGTAAAAAATTCATCAAGTCAGGAGCGTCATGCTGATGAAGCGGAGCGGAAGAAGCATCTCTTTTTGTTTTATAAGGTTAAATAATTGAGATTCTTCATTACACTTCGTTCCATCTGTCTGCCGACAGGTAGAGGCGGGTAGGGAATCCCAAATTCCTTTTATAAAACAATTATTAAATTGATGTTCCGAAACTGTAAGGTTATAATGGGTCGCTGAAAACTTAGTTAGATTCCCTAACTACCATATAGTAGGTTTTGTAACTTTTCTTCTAAAGAAAAGTTAATATAAAATCCTTAAAATTTTGAAAATTATTATCATAGATTAAGTTCAAATTTGCCCATTTCATTTTCTTGCCGTATATTTACCAAACGTTTGTTTGATAAAATTTAAAAACTAAAAATAAATACATAATATATGAATGCAGAAGCGAAAGCACAAACCGTAATTCCGGCTACAAAAAGGCACATTAGAAAAGCGGCCGTTTTGGGTTCGGGAGTTATGGGTTCACGTATAGCATGCCACTTTGCCAATATTGGTTTAGAGGTGGTTTTGCTGGATATTGTACCCTTTAATTTATCTGAAGAAGATAAGAAAAAACCAGCCATGAGGAATAGCTTAGTAAACAGAGATTTGCAAGCTACCTTAAAATCAAATCCCTCTCCTATTTACGATAAAAACTTTGTAAATAGAATAACTACAGGAAATTTTGATGACAACATGAACCTCATAAGCGATTGCGATTGGGTAATAGAAGTGGTTATAGAAAGGTTAGATATTAAAAAACAGGTTTACGAAAATGTAGAGAAATACAGAAAACCGGGCACTTTAATTACTTCTAACACTTCGGGTATTCCTATTGAAATGCTAATGGAAGGCAGAAGTGAGGATTTCCAAAAACATTTTTGTGGAACGCACTTTTTCAATCCTCCACGTTATTTAAAATTATTTGAAATAATACCTTCATCTAAAACAGATGTAGAAATTGTTAAGTTTTTTGAAAACTATGCCGATTTATATTTAGGAAAAACGCCTGTTTTATGTAAAGATACTCCGGCTTTCATAGCTAATAGAATAGGTGTGTTTTCTATGTCTGCCATTTTTAAATTGCAACAAGAAATGGGCTTATCTGTAGCAGATATTGATGCTTTAACAGGCACTTTAACAGGAAAACCAAAATCTGCCACCTTCCGTACTGCCGATGTAGTAGGTTTAGATACTTTAATAAAAGTAGCCAAAGGTGTTTATGATAATGCTCCTAAAGATGAAATGAGAGAAACCTTTAATGTGCCCGATTATGTTTTAAAAATGGAAGAAAACAAATGGTTGGGAGATAAAACTAAGCAAGGTTTCTACAAAAAAACAACAGATGAAAACGGCAAAAAAGTTATTTTGCAGTTAGATCTTAAATCATTTGAGTATGTGCCGTCTGAAAAAAGCAAATTTGCTTCAGTAGGAGCAGCTAAGCAAGCAGGTGGCTTAAATAATAGATTAAAAACTTTAGCCAAAGGCAAAGATGAAGCCGCTCAGTTTTTAAACAAGTTAAATTTTATGGTATTTCAGTATGTTTCTAACAGAATACCAGAAATTTCTGATGAGTTATATAGAATAGACGATGCTATGCGTGCCGGTTTTGGCTGGCAAATAGGTCCTTACGAGCAGTGGGATATATTAGGCGTAGCTACTACGGTAGCAAATATGAAAGAAGCGGGTTTTGCACCGGCTAAGTGGGTAGATGAAATGTTAGCCAGTGGAGCAGATTCTTTCTATAAAGTAGAAAATGGAGCTTTAAAATATTATGATATTCCATCTAAATCTTATAAAGTTGTTCCGGGTAGAGAGAATTTTGTAATTCTTGACAACCTAAGAAGTAGTCAAGAGCCTGTATATAAAAATAGTGGCTGCACAGTTCACGATTTAGGCGATGGCGTAATGTGTGTTGAGTTTCAAACAAAAATGAACTCTATAGGTAGTGAAGTGCTACAAGGCATTAACAAAGCAATAGATATAGCTGAAAAAGATGGCTGGAAAGGAATAGTTATAGGTAACAACGCACCTAATTTTTCTGCCGGAGCTAATTTAGCTATGATATTAATGCAAGCAGCAGAGCAAGAGTGGGATGAACTAAATTTTGCCATTAAGTATTTCCAAAATACAGTAATGCGTATAAGACATTGTGCTGTTCCTGTAGTGGCAGCTCCTCATGGCATGACCTTAGGTGGCGGTTGCGAAATAACCATGCACTCAGATGCCGCATTTGCCTCAGCAGAAACATACATTGGTTTAGTAGAAGTAGGTGTAGGCGTTATTCCTGCCGGTGGAGGAACTAAAGAATTTGCTTTAAGAGCATCAGATGCTTTTGCTACAGATACCGCTTTAATTCCTACATTAACAGATAGATTTACAGCTATTGCAACAGCAAAAGTGGCTACATCTGCACATGAAGGTTTTCAAATAGGTGTTTTAGATAGAAAGAAAGATGTAGTAGTGGTAAATGAAAATAGAGCTATTGCCGAAGCAAAAGAACACGTATTGGCTTTATATAACGAAGGATATACACAGCCTGTAATGCGAACAGATATTACCGTATTAGGCAGAACAGGATTGGCAGCATTATATGCAGGCATAGCAGGTTTCCAAGTAGGAAAATATGCAAGCGAGCATGATGCCTTAATTTCAAGAAAAATAGCTTATGTACTTTGTGGTGGCGATTTAAGTCAACCTACACAAGTTTCTGAGCAATATTTATTGGATTTAGAACGTGAAGCATTTTTATCATTATGTGGCGAAAGAAAAACATTAGAGAGAATGCAGAGTATTTTAAAAACAGGAAAACCACTTAGAAATTAGACGTATAGATGTTGAGAGGATAGACATATAGACATTTATTAATGAAGAAGCATAACTACAAAAAACTATTAATATGGCAAGAAGCAAGAGTCTTGGTAAAGGAGATTTATTTAATATCTAAATCGTTTCCTGAAGATGAGCGTTTTGGTTTGACATCTCAAATTAGAAGAGCTATAGTTTCTGTTTCATTAAATATTGTAGAGGGAAGTGGCAGAGTATCGGATAAGGACTTTGCAAACTTTTTAAACATGGCTTATACTTCATTGCTAGAAGTTGAAGGTATATTAATTCTTATTGTTGATTTAGAATATTATAAAGAATTTGAATTAGATTCTTTAAATAATAAAATTGAAGAATTACTCAAAATGATATACACATTTAGAGAAAACTTATTAAAATAACTAAAAAAATAGACTGATAGACCGTCTATAAATCTAATGGTCTAAAAGTCTAAAAATCTAAAAAAAATGGAAGCATATATAGTAAAAGGATATAGAACCGCGGTAGGAAAAGCCAAAAGAGGCGGTTTTAGATTTACCACACCTGTAGATTTAGGTGCAGAGGTAATCAATTACATTTTAAAAGAAACACCAGAGTTAGACCCTGCAAGAATAGATGATATTATTGTAGGCAATGCAGTGCCAGAAGCAGAGCAAGGTTTGCAAATGGCTCGTTGGGTTTCTTTACGTTCTAATCTGCCCGAAAGCGTAGGCGGTGTTTCAGTTAATCGCTACTGCGGTAGTGGTGTAGAAACTATTTCTATGGCGGTGGCAAAAATAAAAGCCGGTATGGCGGAGTGTATTTTAGCCGGGGGAACAGAATCTATGAGTTTAGTACCTATTATGGGAACTAAAACAGTACCAAATTATGAAATAGCTAACACCCACCCCGATTATTATATAGGTATGGGATTAACAGCAGAAAACATTGCTGATAAATACAATATTTCAAGATTAGAGAGTGATACGTTCGCTTATGAATCACACCAAAAAGCACTTGCGGCACTGAAGAAAAACGTATTTCAAGAAGAAATAGTGCCTGTAGAAGTAGAGGAAGTTTACTATGCAGACGGCAAGAAAAAAGAAAGAAAATATACCGTACATGTAGATGAAGGACCAAGAGCAGATACAACAGTAGAAGCTTTAGGAAAATTGCGTCCTGTATTTAAAATGGGTGGTCAAGTAACAGCAGGAAACTCATCTCAAACATCAGACGGAGCCGCTTTTGTTTTAGTTATGAGCGAAAAAATGGTAAAAGAATTAGGTTTAGAACCTGTGGCACGTATGATTACATCTGCTACGGCAGGTGTTGACCCACGTTTAATGGGCATGGGACCAGTAGAAGCTATTCCAAAAGCTTTAAAACAAGCAGGCATGAAACTTAGCGATATTGATTTAATAGAACTAAACGAAGCATTTGCAGCTCAATCTTTAGGTGTATTAAAATACATGAAAGATATAGACAGAAGCATTGTAAATGTTAATGGTGGAGCTTTAGCTTTAGGACATCCATTAGGCTGTACAGGTACAAAACTTACGGTTCAAATATTAAACGAATTGCGTAGAAGAAATAAAAAATACGGTATGGTAACAGCTTGTATAGGTGGTGGACAAGGAATAGCAGGGATATATGAGTTGTTGAAATAGACCTAAGAGATAAAACGTAAGATATAAGACAAAAGGCAAATTTTGTTTTTGTAGATGAAATTATTGACATAATATGTACTGCGTTTTAGATTATATAAATAATAGTGCTAATTAAAAATTAAATAATAAAAATTGATGTGAGTATAAGTCTTAAATCTTATGTCTTACATCTTAAATCTTAAAAAAAAATGACAAAAACAGTATTAAAAGGAGGAGAGTTTTTAATTAAAGAAACTAACCCACAGGACATTTTTATTCCTGAAGAAAAGACAGAAGATCAAGCCGCTTTTTCTGCAATGGCGGATGAGTTTATTAACAAAAGAGTTGCTCCAAACTATGACGACATTGAGCATAAAGATTACGCTAAAGTAATTGAATTGCTTAACGAAGCAGGAGAGCAAGGCTTGTTAGGTACAGGTGTGCCGGAGCAGTACGGAGGAATGGGATTAGATTTCAACTCTGATTCTTTAGTTATGGAACATTTTGGTAGAGCACAGTCGTGGAGTGTAGCTTTTACTGCCCATATAGGAATAGGAACATTACCTATTTTATATTATGGCAATGAAACTCAAAAACAAGAGTGGTTGCCAAAATTAGCCAGTGGCGAAGCAAAAGCATCTTACTGTTTAACAGAGCCAGGTTCAGGTTCAGACGCTTTAGGAGCTAAAACAAAAGCAGTGCTTAGCGAAGACGGAAAAGAGTGGATAGTAACAGGACAAAAAATGTGGATTACCAATGCAGGATTTGCCGATTTATTTACCGTATTTGCTCAAGTAGAAGAAGATAGCCGATTAGATGCCAGTGGTTTTACAGGTTTTATTATTCCTGCACATTTAGATAATATCCGTTTAAATGCCGAAGAGCATAAAATGGGTATCAATGGTTCATCTACACGTCAAATTTTCTTTGAAGGTGTAAGAATACCACGAGAAAATGTATTGGGTGAAATAGGAAAAGGACACAAAATAGCATTTAATGTATTAAACATTGGTCGTTATAAATTAGGATTATTAGCCGTAGGTGGTTGTAAAGAAGGCGTAAGAGATGCCGTAAAATATGCCAACGAAAGAGAACAATTCGGTTTACCTATTTCTAAATTTGGAGCTATACAATACAAATTGGCTGAAATGGCTATAAGAACCTATGCTAACGAAAGTGCTGTTTATAGAACTTCGGGATTAATAGAAGATAAAATAAACGGTTTAGTAGCAGAAGGCATGGACCCTGTAGAGGCAAAATTAGCAGCTGCAGATGAGTATAGCATAGAAGCTGCCATACTAAAGGTATATGGCTCAGAAGCGGGAGATTTTACAGCAGATGAAAATGTGCAGATACACGGAGGTATGGGTTTTTCTGAAGAAACACAGGCATGTAGAGCTTATAGAGATAGCCGTATCAACAGAATTTTTGAAGGTACAAACGAAATTAACAGACTTTTAGCCGTAGGCACTATACTTAAAAGAGCTATGAAAGGTCAGTTAGATATTATGAAACCGGCTATGGCGGTGCAAGAAGAATTAATGGGTATTCCGTCATTTGACGATGCACCTACGGGCTTTTTAGAAAAAGAAATGGAAGCTATACAAAAAGCTAAGAAAGCGATACTGATGGCTGCCGGAGCTGCTGCTCAAAAATACATGCAAAAGTTAGATAGAGAGCAAATGATATTGATGGAAGTAGCTGATATGTTAATAGAAACATTTGTAGCAGAATCTACCATATTAAGAGTTCAAAAATTAGCAAGTATGAAAGGCGAAGAAGCAGTAAGCTTACATGCTGATATGGCAAGAACATTAGTGAGTGATACTTTAGAAAGAATCAACACACATGGTCGCCATGCAATTATGGCATTTGCCGAAGGCGATATGCTAACTATGATGTTAATGGGTCTAAAACGCTTTACTAAATTTGAAGCTTATAACACTACAGAAGCTCGTAAAAGAGTAGCAAAAGCAATAATAGAAAGCAATACTTATCCTTTCTAGACTGTGAAAGTATAGACAGATAGACAATTAGATAAAAAAATCCGAAGCAAAATTGCTTCGGATTTTTTTATGCTTTGTGCTACGACTAAAGTCATCACACGAGATAATGTTAATACTACAATGGGTTATGACCCATTGGAAAAAAATATGCTCACAACAATAGAATTTACTTCTTACAGAAAAATCTAAAATTACCTCACATCTTAATACTACTTAGTATAGTACATTTTTTCCGGGAGCAATTCATAAATTTCGGGAGCAATTTTATCTTCCGGCAATTCATCTTTGTCTATTACAAATTTTACATTGCCTTCATTAGGCTCTTCAAAATATAATTTAGCTTTAACTAATCCCTTAATAGGCATATAGTTTTTACTCGTAGAGTAGTGTTTATCAAATTGACTACTCACATAGTTTATAAATCTTTCTGTCTTTTTTGAAAATACTATCATTTACTTAGTGTTTTAGGTTTAAAAAAATAAACAGCCTTTAAGTTACAAAATATTATTGAATTATCATAATTATACCGTTTGCAAATAAATAATAAACCCGTAAGGCGGAAGCCAATATTGAACTAAATGTACTAAACAAAAGGCATTTACCATTGTATATAAATTGTTAATAAAAATAATTAGCGAAATTTCGCTAAAAACCAATTCTTTTCCTTATTTTTGTTACGAAACAAATTTTATTATGCAAAAAACTCAAAATATAACTATTAACGCTAAAGTATCTGAAGCTTATAAAGAGATACTTACAGATGATGCTTTAGAATTTGTAGCCGCCTTACAAGAAAAATTTAACGCCAGAAGATTAGACTTGTTAAAACAACGTGAAGTGCGTCAGCATGAAATTGACAATGGTAAAATGCCCGATTTCTTGCCGGAAACTAAAGAAATAAGAGAAGGAAACTGGAAATGTGCTCCGCAGCCAAAAGATTTATTAGATAGACGAGTGGAAATAACCGGTCCAGTAGATAGGAAAATGGTAATTAATGCCTTAAACTCCGGTGCTAAAATGTTTATGGCAGATTTTGAAGATAGCAATGCTCCTTCGTGGGAAAACAATATAGAAGGACAAATAAACTTGCGTGATGCCAATTTAGGAACTATAACTTATAAGCATCCTGCAAAAGATAAAACATATAAACTAAATGATAAAGTGGCTACTTTATTGGTTCGCCCAAGAGGATGGCATTTAAACGAAAAGCATGTAACTTTTAACGGAGAAGTTTTAAGTGGCTCGCTATTTGATTTTGGCTTATATTTCTTTCACAATGCTAAAACTTTAATAGAAAAAGGCAGTGGACCATATTTTTATTTACCCAAATTAGAAAGCCATTTAGAAGCTCGCTTGTGGAATGATGTTTTTGTTTTTGCACAAGATTATATAGGAATACCGCAAGGAACTATAAAAGCTACTGTTTTAGTAGAAACAATTTTAGCTTCATTTGAACTAAACGAAATTTTATACGAGCTAAGAGAACACTCATCGGGTTTAAACTGTGGTCGTTGGGATTATATTTTCTCTTACATCAAGCGGTTTAGAAATGTAGAAGGTTTTGTTATGCCCGATAGAAGCCAAGTAGGCATGACCGTACCTTTTATGAAAGCATATTCTCATTTAGTAATAAAAACTTGTCATAAGCGTGGCGTGCATGCTATGGGCGGTATGGCTGCTCAAATTCCTATTAAAAATGATGAAATAGCCAATAATGCAGCTATAGAAAAAGTACGCCAAGATAAGCTTAGAGAAGCCAAAGACGGACATGATGGAACATGGGTAGCCCATCCGGGATTAGTAAAAGTAGCCATGGATGTTTTTGATGAATATATGCCCAATGCAAACCAGTTGGATAAACTAAGAGAAGATGTAAATGTATCAGCTCAAAATTTAATAGAAGTACCAAAAGGAACAATTACTGAAAATGGTTTAAGACTAAATATAAATGTAGGTATTTTGTATATAGAAAGCTGGTTGCGTGGCGTAGGAGCAGCAGCAATTTACAATTTAATGGAAGATGCCGCTACAGCAGAAATTTCAAGAACACAAGTTTGGCAATGGATAAAATACAATTCAAAATTAGATGATGGCAGAACCATTACTTATGATTTGTATAAAGAATTTTTGCCTGAAGAATTAGAAAAAATAGAAAAATATGTAGGAAGCGAAGCCTATAAAAACGGAAAATTTAAAGAAGCGGTAGCATTATTTGATAAACTAATTTCAACTGAAGATTTTGCAGAATTTTTAACCCTGCCTGCCTACCAATTATTAGACTAATTAAAAAAGCATTTTAAAACAAAAAATATTATTAAACATTAGATAAAAAACATGAAAAATTTACAAAATAATTATGTTTCGGCATTAGAAACCGTTCAAAAACTTAAAGCGAAGTATGGAAATACTTGGGGAGAAATTAAACCGGAATATGCAGCACGCATGTATGCTCAAAACCGTTTTAAAACAGGCGTAGATATAGCAAAATATACCGCAGCTATTATGCGTAAAGATATGGCAGAGTACGATGCAGACAGCACAAAATATACACAATCTTTAGGTGCATGGCATGGCTTTATTGCTCAGCAAACTATGATTGCCGTAAAAAAGCACCATAAAACTACCAAAAAAAGATACATCTATTTATCGGGTTGGATGGTAGCGGCTTTAAGGTCAGAATTTGGTCCTTTACCAGACCAATCAATGCACGAAAAAACAGCAGTACCTTCTTTAATTGAAGAAATATATAATTTCTTAAAACAAGCAGATGCTACTGAATTAAATGATTTATTTCGTAGAAAAGCAGCAGGAGAAGACGTACAAGATTTAATTGATAATTTTGAAACGCATGTAGTGCCTATTATTGCTGATATTGATGCGGGTTTTGGAAATGAAGAAGCTACCTATTTATTAGCTAAAAAAATGATAGAAGCGGGTGCTTGTGCCATTCAAATAGAAAATCAAGTATCTGATGCTAAGCAATGTGGACACCAAGACGGTAAAGTAACCGTTCCTCATGAAGATTTTATTGCAAAACTAAATGCCGTACGTTACGCATTTTTAGAGTTAGGTGTAGAAGATGGAATTATAGTAGCTCGTACCGATTCTGAAGGTGCCAGTTTAACACAAAAATTACCGGTATCTACCATGCCTGGCGATTTAGCTTCTCAATATTTAGATTTTGTAGATGCCGAAGAAGTAAGTATTGACGAAGTAAATGATAATGATGTATTATTAAAACGCAATGGAAAATTAGTTCGTCCGGTACGTTTGCCTAATGGTTTATATAGTTTTAGAGCAGGTACAAATATAGACAGAGTAGTTTTAGATTGTGTAACAAGTTTGCAACACGGAGCAGATTTACTTTGGATAGAAACGCCTACTCCGGATATAGATGCAATAGCTACAATGATTAATAGAGTTAGAGAACAAGTGCCTAATGCAAAATTAGTTTACAATAATTCTCCATCATTTAACTGGACATTAAATTTCCGTAAGCAAGCATATAAGCGTTGGGAAGCAGCAGGAAAAGACCTTTCTGAATATGATGTAAACAACTTAATGAATGTGAAATACGATAATTCTGAGTTGGCTAAAGAAGCAGACGAAAGAATTAGAACTTTCCAAAAAGATTCGTCTAAACATGCGGGAATTTTCCATCACTTAATTACACTGCCAACTTATCATACAACGGCATTGCACATGAACGATCTTTCTGAAGGATACTTTGGAGAAGAAGGTATGTTAGCTTATGTAGGTGGTGTTCAGCGTCAAGAAATTAGAAAAGGCGTTGCTTGCGTTAAACACCAGCGTATGGCAGGTTCAGATTTAGGCGATGACCATAAAGAATTTTTTGCCGGAGATAAAGCATTGAAAGCAGGTGGTGTTAAAAATACTTCTAACCAATTTGAAGTAGTAAAATAATAATAGAAACTAAACAGTTTCGTTAAAATATAGTTTGGTTTGGTAATACCAATACACTGTGTTGGTATATAAAGTCCGTAGGAATTTCTTTTCTACGGACTTTTTTTGTAATTTTATATTACAATTTATCTTATGAAATCTCATTATTACATTTTATTGCTTGTTTTATTGGTATCTTTTAATCAGTGCAAAAAAAAATATGAAAAAGCAGGCTTACAAGAGTTTTCTAATTTTGGAAGCAACAAAGGAAACCTCAATGCTTATTTTTATGAACCGGAAAATGTGCAAAGTAATGCTCCTTTGTTAGTAGCTTTGCATGGCTGCACTCAAAATGCTTTAGAAATGTCTTTGTGTACAGGTTGGGACGAGCTGGCAGACAGGTATGGCTTTTACGTATTGTACCCCGAGCAAAAAACAATAAACAATGCCACCAAATGTTTTAATTGGTTTTTAGAAGGAGATATTAATAAAAATCAAGGCGAAGTGTCGTCAATAAATGATATGATAAACAAATTAGTTGCCACCAAAAGTATAAATACTTCTCAAATTTATATAACGGGGTTATCGGCAGGAGGAGCTATGACTATGGCAATGGTAAGTTGCTATCCTCAAACATTTAAAGGAGCAATAGTAATGGCTGGCGTTCCATATAAAGCTGCCACTAATATTTACGAATCTATACCCGCATCAAAAGGCGAAATAGATAAAACGCCAGAACAGTGGGGCGATTTAGTGCGAGCTCAAAATCCTGCTTATTCAGGTTCGTTTCCTGTTTTAAGTGTAGTACATGGCACAGACGATAATGTGGTAAATTATCAAAATGCATTAGAAATTGTGGATCAATGGAGTGATATTTTAAATATAGATTTGCAAAATAGAACTTCCTCAAGCTACAATGCCGAAGTGAGAGATATTCAGTATTTTAATTCGGCTAATATGCCTCAAATTCAGTTGTATGAAATAAACAATTTAGGACATAATGTAGCATTAGATCCCGGCACGGGTATAGAGCAAGGCGGAGATGATACCCAACAATATACTAAAGATAAAGATTTTTACTCCTGCTATTGGGCAGGCAAGTTTATTGGATTGATAGACTAATTTACAAAAGAGGCACGAATACAGTAACACAAGGACGTACTCGTTTCGGTTCGTCTTTGCGAACGGAGTGAAGCAATCTACGGGACTACAGTTTGCCAATGAGAAAGGAGCTTGATAATTGCATTTTGTTGTATGGCGGTTGAAGGGAAATTATGAACTGCAAAAAGATATATATTGATAGCAACCACCTACTAACTGCGTTCGGTATATTTGTTATATTGCTAATTTCTTATGATTGAGTTCAACATTGAAATTTACTTTAGCACCTAATGCTTCAAACACTTTCAAAATTGTTTCAAATCTTGCGTTCTTAACGCTATTCTCAATTTTAGAAATTTGAGCTTTTTGTACACCAACAAGGTTGCCTAATTGTTCTTGTGTCAAATTGCGTTCTTGTCTTGCTTGTTTAATGGCTTGTCCTAACAAGTCTATTCTCAACTCGTTTTCAAACGCTTCACGTTTTTTAGTGCCTCGCTTACCAATGTGTTTGTCTATCATTGTATCAAGCGAAACGGTTTTAAATTTATTTGTTGCCATAACTAATTATTTTTTGTCTTATTTTCAAAATATTGCTTTCTTATTTCTTCGGCTTTCTTAATTTCCTTTGATGGCGTTTTTTGTGTCTTTTTCAAAATTCCGTGTGTTGCCACTACCAAAGTTTCTTTGCCCCCTGTTTTGTCCCAAAACGAAAAAAGCCGATGCGCTTTACTTTTATACAAAGTCCTAAATTCCCAAATGAAGTCGTTTAATTTTTTGAAAAGTTCATTATCGTTCACAAATTGAGCTTTCTTGATATTATAGTAAACTTTTTCTCTTGTTTTATCATCAAGATTCTCTAAAAACTCAACTGCTTCGGGCAATAATTCTATGTCAAAGTTTGGCTTCATTCATAATTTTCATCAAAGATAAAAATTTCCCAATTGGGAAACAAATATTTTACTTGAAATTTATATCAAATCTTATTTGAGTTTAACCCTGTCAGGGTCTTTGGCGTAGCCTTTGACCCTGACAGGGTAATAGTCACAGTAAGACGTCATTGCGAAAAAAATTATTCCTCCGTCATAATTTTTTTCGCAATCTCATTTCCTTGAATAACTATCCATCTTTTTTAAGGAGGAAGCCAATATTGGATTGTTATAGCTACGAACTTACCATACATCAATGCACCGTATTTTTAAGCATCGTAATTTTGCATTATAAAATAAAAAAGGAGTAAAAAATGAAAACAAGAAATGTAGAAATGGTAGCCACGCCAACTGCCCCTCACTTTGTGGGCGATGGCTTTAGAGTACACAACTTTATACCCAGCTATCCACGCTTAGATATGTATAGAATGAGTCCGTTTATTATGTTAGATTATAATTCAAAATTTACGTTTCCGCCAAGCGACAAACCAAAAGGCGTAGGCGTGCATCCGCACCGCGGTTTTGAAACGGTAACTATAGCTTACAAAGGAAAAGTAGAACATCATGATTCTGCCGGAGGCGGTGGCGTAATAAGCGAAGGCGATGTACAATGGATGACAGCCGCCAGCGGAGTTTTGCACAAAGAATACCACGAAACTGAGTGGAGCAAAAAAGGTGGCGAGTTTCAAATGGTGCAACTTTGGGTTAATTTGCCGGCAAAGTACAAAATGAGTTCGCCTAAATATCAAGCTATAGAAAACGCAAGTATGAACAAAGTAGCTTTGGCTAATAATGGTGGTTTTGTAGAGGTTATAGCCGGAGAATATGAAGGCGTAAAAGGTAATGCCACTACGTTTAGCCCGCTTCATTTGTTAAATGCCAGAATGAATAAAGGCGGAAAGGCTACCTTTAATTTTCCTAAAAATTACAATACGGCTGTGTTGGTTCTTGAAGGAGAAATAACTATAAATAACACAGAAAAAGTACAGTCAGATAACCTTGCTTTAATGGCAAATGATGGCGAGCAATTTAGCATAGAAGCAACAGAAAATGCAGTAGTATTAATTTTAAGTGGCGAACCAATAAATGAACCTATAGCTGCTCATGGTCCGTTTGTAATGAACACCCGTCAAGAGTTGGTAGAGGCGTTTAATGATTTTAACCAAGGCAAATTTGGCTATTTAGAAGAGTAGATAGGATAGAACTAAAGTTCCGATTTTTTTCTGAAGATTCGGAACTTTTTTCTTAAAAAATCTGTCAATTTATACCAATTGTTAACACAAAATAGTCTAATCTATTTTGTGTTTTACAATGGTAAATGCCGATAGAGCAATATATTTAGTACAATAAAGCGAAGGCGAAATTGGACTATTATATATTCCTAATCGGTATTAGATACTTTGTAAAAAAAAATTAAAAATGAAAATAGAAATATGGAGTGATGTGATGTGTCCTTTTTGCTATATTGGCAAAAGAAATTTTGAAGAGGCTTTACATCAATTTAAAGATAAAAATGAAATTGATGTGGAATGGAAAAGTTTTCAATTAGACCCTACCATTCCCGAAAATATGCCACACACCAATGTACTTGAATATCTTGCTCAAAAAAAAGGTATGAGTAAAGAGCAAACCAAACAATCTATGAGCCAAGTAACAGAAATGGCAAAAAGTGTAGGATTGGAGCTAAATTTTGATACGGCATTGGTTGCCAATTCCTTAAAAGCACATCGCCTTATTCAAAAAGCAAAAGAAAAAGGTTTAGGAGCACAAGCAGAAGAACGTCTATTTAAAGCTCATTTTGTAGAAGGCAAAGACTTTGGGAATATAAACGTTTTAAAAGAATTAGGTATAGATATTGGGCTTAAGCCGGAAGATATTGACCAAGCAATGCAAAAAGATGAATATGAATATCAAGTGAAATTAGATATTCAAGAAGCCAGACAGCTTGGCGTAAATGGTGTTCCATTTTTTGTTTTTAACAGGAAATACGGTATTTCCGGAGCACAACCAACAAAAGTATTTACCAATACTTTAGAGCAGTCTTTTGCTGAATGGCGAAAAGAAAATCCTGCGAGCAAATTAAATATTACCCAAGGTCCGGCTTGTGATATAGAGGGTAATTGTGATTAATTTAAAAATTGGGAAAGCTAACCAAAATCAACCTTGAATTTGAAAACAGTATTATAATGGGGAAGGATAAAAGAATTAAAATACATAATGAAAGCAATAGTAGTAAGTAAAGCAGGAGAAAATCCAAAATTGGTAAATGATTTCCCTTTGCCCGAAAAACAAAATGAAAATGAAGTACTGCTACAAGTAAAATCTGTAGCTGTTAAGAATTTAGACAAATTAAGAGCCAGTGGCAAGCATTATTCTTTGAATTATGATGACGGCAAAGCAAAAATTGTAGGCATGGACGGTGTGGGAACATTGGGAGATGGTACAAGGGTTTACGCTGTGTCTAAAAATGGTATATTAGCAGAGCAGGCGTGGGTACAGAAAGAGAGTATAGTTCCAATACCCAATAATTTAGATAGTGCTTTGGCGGCCGCCTTGCCCAATGCGGTAATGGGAGCAGCATTGGCACTTCGGTTTAGAGCTAAAATGAAGCAAAATAATGTGGTATTAGTAAACGGAGCTACGGGCGTAACGGGCAAAATAGCCGTTCAATTAGCTAAATTGTATGGAGCCAAACACATTATTGCTACGGGAAGAAATGAGCATGTTTTGGAAGAACTTTATACATTGGGAGCAAATAAAACCATAAACTTAAAAGCAGATAACGATTCTATAGTGCAACAAGTTAGAGCAATAAACAAAGAAACACCTATAGATGTGGTAATAGATTATTTGTGGGGCAAACCTGCCGAGTTTATTTTATCGGCATTAAAAAGCAAGGGCAATTATACGCACCAAACACGTTTTGTAACAGTAGGTGCCATGGCAGGCGATAACATAAATCTTTCCTCCGCTATTTTAAGAAGCACCGATATACAAATTTTAGGTTCGGGATTAGGCACTTGGACAAGTGAAGAAACAAAAATATTAAATACCGAAATTTTGCCCGAAGCCTTTGACTTAGCCGCTAAAGGAGCATTGCAGTTAAATATTGAAAGCATTGGTATAGAAGATGTAGAAACATATTGGCATAAAAAATTAGACAACGCCAAAAGATTAGTGGTAAATTTATAGTGAAGAAGTAAATTATGCCAATTATTACTCCAAAAATAACAATTTAATAAAATAATTTGATTTCATCTTTAAAAACACTAACTTAGATACTACCAACAAAAAAACCAAGCCATAAAACAAGCATATTATTCATTTAAAATATACATTTATGAAAATAATAAATATAACATTAAGTAATATACTCATATTAATTAGTATGCTTATCTGTTTCACTTCTTGCAAAAAAGAGGAGTCAACATCTCAGAATAAAAACTATAAACAAGAGATGCGAACTTTTGTTCAAAATATAAGTAGTTATGCTAAAGGAATAAAACCGAATTTTATAATCATTCCTCAAAACGGTGCAGAAATTGTTAGTACAACAGGCGATGATGAGGGCTCTCCCGAAATGAATTATATTAATGCTATTGACGGTATAGGGCAGGAAAGTTTAAACTATGGCTACAATGCAGATGACCAAGCGACCCCTAATAACGAAAAAGAATGGATGCAAACCTTTTTAGATATGGCTAAAAATAATAGTTCGGTAAAAATATTGGTAACAGACTATTGTTATACTCCTTCAAAAATAGACAATTCATACGCTACAAATAATACTGACGGATATATTTCTTTTGCCGCTACCCATAGAGCATTAGATAATATCCCCAACTACCCAACACCTATACACCAAGAAAATTCAGATGTAATTAGCGATTTACAGCAATCAAAAAATTTTTTGTATTTAATAAATCCCGATAATCTTTTTAATACTAAACAAGAATTTGTAGATGAAGTAAAAAATACAAATTATGATATAATAATAATGGATTTCTTCTACAATGGAGAAACATTTACGGCTAACCAAATACAAGAATTAAAACAAAAAGCAAACGGAGGAAAACGATTACTGATTTGCTATATGAGCATAGGAGAAGCGGAAGATTATAGATACTACTGGCAAGCAGGCTGGCAGGTGGGCAACCCTTCATTTATAGTAAAAGAAAACCCTAATTGGGAAGGCAATTATGTTGTAAAATATTGGGAAGATGAATGGCAAAATATTATTTATGGCAATGACAATTCGTATTTAAAAAAGATACTTAATGCAGGTTTTGATGGCGTATATCTTGATATAATAGATGCCTTTGAACAGTTTGAAAATTAGTAGGAATATATACTTATGCCAAGCTATATTTTTTCTTGTAAACTTGTTCGCATCAACCTGCGTTTTCATTGTTCATCCTCTGGACGCAACGAAAACTTAGTTGTTCTCTACTATCTTTCTTTCCGTTCCATTTGTGGTCAGCTTTTGGGACTCCCCATACCCTTTGCCAAGTTTTGATTTGTGTGTCGGTTGGTGCGACTTGGCAAATGCGAAGCATTCACGAACACCAATAATTGAAATATAAGAGTCGTGAGTAATTGTATGGTTTTAGCGTTGCATTATTTCCGTTTCTTGTTTTCTATCTTTTTAATCGCTCCTGACTTGTACCTTTTAGTGCGGAGAGAATTTTGGCTATTAATTTGGTCATTTTATCGTTTGGAAGAGCTTTTATATTGATGATTTTATTGGTTGCATGATTGAGTAACTGACTTTTTTATATTTTTTAATGGAAATACTGGTTTGTAGTTCTATATGCTTTGATACTACCAATGCCATAAAGCAGATAAGTAATGTAGTTTTATAGGCTCTTCCTAAAAATGGAATATGGGGCGTGTTTGTAAGTTGTTTTTGGATATAAAATCCTGTTCTATCTCTTATAGTTCGTGATAACGCTCTATAATGGTGTTATTATCAGCGATTGATTCGGGTAAATTGGTATAATTTGCTTTTGATGCGGTGGTAATAACCCTTATTTTCATCACACAAAAATAGCCTTAGTGCGGTAAAAATAACCTAAAAAAATATTAAAACACTGATTATCAATACTTTAAAAACGCACTAAATTTATTGGGTACAAGTCAGGAAATATAAGAGTCGTGAGTAATTGTATGGTTTTAGCGTTGGCATTATTTCCGTTTTTTGTTTTCTATCTTTTTAATCGCTTTTTCAAAGTCGCCTTTACCAATTGTTTTCTGTTGGTTTTCTTTGAATTTTTCGTATTCGCATTCAGCATTTGCTTTTCCCAATTCGTGGGAGATGCTTCCTGCATTGTTCAATATTTCCCTGTCGTTGAGTGTCAAGAAACCATTTAATTTTTCAATCCAATTTTTCATATACATTGGCACTCTCCGCTGTGCTTGTCCTTGTGCATAAATCAGATATTGTTCCACCAAATTGTTCAAAGCGGATAATTCTTCTTCGTTCAAATAATTCTTTGCAATGGAAACATCCGTTTTTCGGATTTGAGTACCTCTCCAAGTGGTCAAGCCCATATTCTTTTTTGAACTGTCGGATCGTTCGCTTATAATTTCTGCTACCGTTTGTCCTGTAATTGCCCAATGCAGTTTATTTTGAACGGTTTTGAAAAAATCAATGCCTAATGTCCAAAGTAGGGTCATAATCAACACTTGTGGCGTAAATGTCCGTGATTTTTCGGTAAAACCGTTTTTCGGAAGTACGAATATCTTGTATTCGTCTTTCTAATTCTTCAAAATAGTCAAATGGCAAATCGGGATTTTTCAGGCGTTCGTCATCTAAAACAAACCCTTTTACAATGTATTCTCGTAAATGTTGGGTTGCCCATTGCCTGAATTTGGTTGCAATATATGATTTTATACGGTATCCGACCGAAATGATAGCATCAAGATTATATAAAACCTGCTTTCGTTTTACCTCTCGGTTTCCCTCTTGTTGAACTATTAAGAATTCCTTAATAGTTCGATTTTCTTCCAATTCGCCCTCCTCAAAGATGTTTTTAAGGTGCATATTGATATTGGGAACAGAAGTCTGAAACAACTCCGCCATCAATTTTTGGGTTAGCCAAACGGTTTCGTCCTGAAAACGAACGTCCAACTTTGTTTCTCCATTTTCTGTTTGATAAATAACTATTTGAGATTGGTTTTCTTCCATTTTGTTCGCTGTTAATTGTCTTTTAAATAAGGTTGTAAGAGTTCGTCAACACCCGAATCAATAGGTTTAGAGTTTATCAAATTACTTAAGAACCTAACGTTGGAAACTTCTTTTGGAATATAGGAGCTTTTAATCTTGGGAATATCCTCTGACTTATAAAATCGTAAAGATTCTTTTGCTAATTCGTAATTGAATTTTATTTCATTAACTCTTTCTACATCAATGCCCAATGTTGAATAAACTAAAAGATGTAGCTTCTCTTTTTGTTTTGGAAAGTCATCAAGTTTATCACTGATTTTTTTCATTAAATCAATAATGCTTAATCCTGCAACACTTGTGTTTACGAGAATTGAAACAATGATAATTTCTATATCATTTATTCGTTATTTTAAAATTTATTGATTAAAAACATAAAAGACCATGGATATTTTCATTATGCAGTAACACCCCACCCTATCAAGATTAAAGTACGTCATGCTATTACCCTAAAAAGATAAAACAGTATATCATTTGTAGTGAAGGTTTTACCACTCACTTTAATAGCAGACCAACTACTACTCTGCCACAACATCCTGCTCTACTTTCTTGCTCTTGGCAAAATCAAACAGCATAGTAAAACGCATGGTGTTGTCTAATGGGTTTCTTTGGCTTGATGTAGGTATATTGTAAGCAAAATTTAACTGAAATACAGAGTATTTAATTCCTAATCCTGCCGATAAAAATCTTCTTGCTCCTTTACTTGGTGGCTCATAAAAATATCCCAAACGAGCCATAAATAGCTTATTGTATTCGTATTCCATTCCCACTCCTACGGTAAACTCACTTATTTCTTCTTTAAAACCTCCCGGTGCATCGCCCCAAGAAGTAAATATGGCTGCCGCACTTGATTTTTCTTTATAATCAGGTATGCCATTACCATCTTTATCATATTCTGGTTTAATCACTTTATTTTGTTGAGAAGCATTAGGGTCAACATATAATTCACTTGGTGCTATAGGCGTAGGCACTAATAATTTATTGAAATCGGTATATATACTTACTTTGTTATACTTATCTATTTGCACCTCTGCCCCCACTCCTACTGCAAAATTTGCCGGTATAAAATCTTTGTAAGAAGCACTTCTATTGTAAGACATTTTACTACCCATATTAGTTAATGCCAATCCCCAGTTTATTTTAGCTCCTTCTATATTTTTTACTTTTAAAGGGTTGGTATGAAACATAGATAAATCTGCTCCAAAAGCATGGCTTACAAATTTATCTGTAGAGGTAGAAACCGCACCTAAGTTTGAATAAATGTATCTCATTCCTATAGCTAAACTATAACGCTTAGTAAGCTGGCGAGCATAATTTACATCAAATGAAAACTCATTTGGTCTATCTTGGTTAAGATTCTCGCCAAGTTCATTGGTAAACTGAATATTACCTAAGCTAAAGTAACGCAATGATGCTGCAATGGTTTGTTTTTCTTTTATTTTATAGTAGCCCACTAAATCTGCCATGTAAACATCTGTAGCTATACCTCTAAGCCAAGGCACAAAAGTAACCGCCACGCCAAAATCTGTTTCAATAAAAGCTAAACGAGAGGTATTTGTAAATACAGCATTTGCATCGGGACTAACACCCATTCCTGCATCTCCTAAAGCTCCTGTTCTGGCATCTGGGTTTACTCTTAAAAAAGGTACTGCTGTTGTTATGGCTAAAGTATTGCCGTCATTACTTTGTATTTGAGCTTGAAGCAAGCCAACCACAGAAACAAACACAGCACTTATACTTAAAATTATTTTCTTCATATTATTATGTTATCGCAAAATTACTAATTTTTGAAATTCTTGTGCAGAAAAACCGTTTTCTCCTTTTACTTTTACTTTGTAAATATACACACCTTTACCAATTAAATCACCATAATCATCTAATCCATTCCAAGTTATCTCATTTGGATTAACGTTATAGCCTTCACTCATAACGGTTTGGTTTATGTTTTTTATTACTTTGCCCGATATGGTATATATCTGCACATTAACATCTAACATCTCGCCCGGGCGGTTGTGCTGAAATATAAAAGACGTATGTGTGGTAAATGGATTGGGGTAATTAAATACATTTTTTAAAGCCAGCTCAGCAGAAGATGCCACTACAAATTCTGTATATCCTTCACCGGGATTATTATGTACGTCCCACGCCTTTACTCTTACGCTATATCTACCGTCATCTAACTTATTGAATGGATATTCTACATTTCCTTTAGTAAAATCATCTAAAGTGGCTTCGTAAAATTCATTTAATAAATACTGCTCTTGCGTATTTTCGTTAAGTAAACCTACTATATCGTGCCCTACTCCATTCCCTACCGTATTTATACCGCTTATATCTTCAAGTTTTACCAAAAGTGTTGGTTTTTCATCTGTTAAACCTCCAAATGCAAAAGTAGTATCGTTTATATACACATCTACTATGGGTCCTTTATCATCGGCTAATATAGTGTCGGAAGTTCCACCTACATAAAAATCGTAAGTGTAGCCATGGGCGTCTGTTGTAGCTCCTGTATTATGAGCATAATAAGTTATTTTTCCTTTGTCAAAAGCATAATTTATATCCTTAGGCACAATAAACTCAAAAGAAAATTTACCACCGATAACGCTTGCTTTACCTTTAAACAATATTTTGTTTCTCAACTCAAAATTAGCCACTTGGCTTCCTCCATTTCCTACATCTTGCCCTTTGGTTTGATATTCTCCTATTTTATCAAAAACTGTGGGATAAATAACACCATTAAAATTGCTCAATAAATTGCCACCTAAATTATGTACTTCGCCTTCTATTTTTACTCTTTCTAATGCTTTAAGTGTGTCTAACTGCACATTAATGGGTACGCTATTTACTTTTGTAGTTATCACATCATATTTTGGATAAGCTAAAGTAAGTGCGGGGTCTCCTAACAGTACAAATTTTCTATTATTGGTAGATTGTGCTGCCGTATTTTTAGCTTGCATTATTATTTCTCCAAGCGTAGGTTTTCTTCCATTTATATCTTGAAATAAGAAATCTAATATTTCACTATTCATCAAGAAATTTTCATAAGCATAAACTACCCTTGTAGTAGTAAATAGTGCTATAGCTCCACCTTTTTCGTTGGTAATTAAACTTTCTCCTGCCGAGTGGAAATCTACATCGTCATAAGAGCTAAAATCGCAAGTAGCAGTTATAAATAATGGTAAATTATCTATATTATCTAAAGCTCTTATATCTTCTATATTAAAAACTCTTTCTTGAGACCAATTTTTAGGACCACCGTGCCCTGTATAGTTTATTAAAAAAGCTCCTGTTTTTATTTTACGCAGTATAGCATCATTTACCGTAGGGTATCTATCGCCACCGGCAGCATTTTCTTGGGTGTATGCGTCTAAATATATTTTATCAAAATTATAATAATCCTTATCTTCTATAGATGTTAAAGCCGTTAGCTGCTCCACTTGATTAAAGTGCAAATTATTATCCTCATCATCGGCTACGAAACACAAGTTATTTCGCCAATCTTTCATAGTATTGGCGGTATTGTAGTTTATAATTTTATCTACTACTCCTTTAGCTTGGTTAATATCATCTATTGGCAGTCTTCCTATGGCTATATCAAGTCTATTGCTATTGTTGGCTACTTCTATATTTTCTCCTTCACTATCATCTAAATATCCAAAATAATCGTCTGTACAATAAGATTCTATTTGCGAAAAGCTATTATAACTTTCATAAGTAGGCACTATATTTTGACCTTTGCCCAGTTTATCTTTATAATCAAAAGAAGCATCGCCAAAAAACAAAGCATATTTTGGCATATCCTGCTGATTAGTAGCTCTGTCGTAAAACATTTTAAAGAAATTCCTAATTGCCGTTATATCTTGCTCTCCGGAAGAAAATTCGTTAAATATTTTTTGAACATCTACCACTGCTACCGTCAATCCATTATCTCTATGAAAATTGGCTAATCGGTTGGCTTCGCTTAAAAAGTCATTATTGGTAATTATAAATAAATCTTGCTGGTCTAAAGCATGCAAATTTTGGTTAGATACATTGCCCTCAAAATTTGGTGTAGAAAAATTAGACGAAGCAGTATTTACCGCCACAAATTCTCTTAGCGTATCCATACTTACTTTTATAGCATAAGTACTGCCACTAAGTGTTCCATTTATTTTTTTAATGGCTGTGCCTCTTGTTACGTCCCATATTTCTGTAGCATTATTAGCATTAGCTATATTGTATTGCGTATTTTGCCCCAAAGCATCTGCATTTCTAAACAGCAGTTGGTCGCCTGCCAAATTTATATTTGCTTTAGCTATTACTTTTATATAATCTAAAAAACCTGTGGCTTGTTGGTCTGAACTTGAAAAAACTATTTCAAAATTATTTGTTGAACTTAAATTTTTACTGTAATTTTTTAAAGCATCTTTAGCTGCGTCCGGATAATTGCCACTGCCTACTGCGTTTGTATAAACATCATCCCAAAATGCACCATTATTATTAATGGTAAACTTTGATTGATTGCTACTTGAATGAGCTAAAACTCTTATACTAATATTTGCGTTGGTACTACTATTTATATTAGGTATATTTATAGTAGCCGTTTGGGTATTGTTATAATTATTTAGTTTAGTACCAAACCATTCTCTTCCCGAACCCATAGTTGCCGGTAGTTCGGTATATATTACATTATTAATTTCTTCTTCAAAAACGCCTAAAAAATCGTAAGTGTTAGCTGTAAAAGAGGTAGAACTTATGCTTTGCTGAGTAGGCATAAAACCTCCCGAACCTCTATTTGTAGTAATAAAATATCCCGCTTTTTCGGTAAAATAATTGGCAGTATAGTTATAGGTAGAGTTTTGATATTGCCAAATATTGGGTCCTTTAGCATAAAACAGCACATAATCGCCTTGCTCCCACACGCCATTATTATTTTGGTCTTTTATTTTAAGCTGAATTTCTTCTATATCATCTACTTTAAATGCACTATTGGCTTCTGGCAGTAATCCCATAGCTTGACCAAAAACGCCAAAACTGTTAAAATTAATATTGCCGTTTGTTATATTATTAGTAGTTAAAAATTCATGGTCTATTTTGTAAATACCATCGTTGGCTACATTTATTTTATACCAGCTCCCCGAAGCTAAAATACTATTTGGCTTTGTAGATTTTGCTCCTTTAGGCTGGTTAGTATAATTTGATTGCACATCTACAGAATAAGAAACTAATTTTTCAATTTCTCCTGTAATAGGATTTATTCTTAAAGGGCAAAAACTAACCGAAGCGTAATTTTCTTTCTTAATACTTACTACATCTGTTTTAAAAAAAATATTAGATTTTAAGCCCGTTTTATCTATATTCTGATTATTAAATTTTTCAAATTGCAAATCATTAAAACTTACATTGGCATTATTTCCGTTTATAGAATACGTTTTAGTAATAAAAGGTACACTATTATTGTCAATTGCAGCTTCTTTAAAACTTTGCTGATATGACTTAGTGTTAGGATTATAGGTCTGCAAGCTCCAATTAATAAGTTCAGAAACTTGCTGAGCATAAGAAAACCCTAAAAGCGAAAAAAATAAAAATAGTACTTTATACATTTTTAAAAATTGGCACAAAACGGAACAAAAGTATAGGTTTTTGTGCTTTTAGTTTAACAAACGAAGGCAATTTGCAATTATTGCATTCATAAAAATAAAATTGAAATAATTTTTCAGTTACAAAATACGTTATATATTCGCACGTTCAATACAATGTTGAATTTTAGTAGATTATTTATATTATTTATAGCCTTATTCCAATTTGCTATAGCCCAGCAAGTAGAATTTAGCCAGTTTTATGCCGCTCCTCTGCATTTAAACAATGCTTTGGCGGGTATATCTTATGGTCCACGGGTGGCTATTAACTACAGAAACCAGTGGCCAGAGCTGGGCGATGGTCCTAATGGCGGTTTTGTTACTTATAATGTAAGCTACGATCAACATATAGAAAAACTACACGGAGGCGTAGGCGTTCAATTTACATCAGATAGAGTTTCTAATAATAAAATAGTATTAAATACGGTTAGTGCTATGTATTCCTTTCAAATAAGAGCTTCTAAAAAGTTTGGTATAAAACTCGGACTTGGCGGCTCGTATAATCATAGATATATTAATTGGTACGATATGCTTTTTTACGACCAAATAAATCCCCTTTCAGGATTTTATCAAAGTATAGGTGTACCCAATGCCACTACAGAAATACCTCCGGGAAATTTTAACAAACACTTTTTTAATGCTAATACGGGTATTGTATTTTTCTCTAACAAATATTATGGTGGCATAGCAGCACATAATTTAGTGCCGGAAAAAGATTATTTTGGCAATAGCACCAATAGAACAAGATTAGCCATAAATGCAGGTGCATTTTACAAATTAGGAAAAGGCTACCAAAAAAAATATTGGATTTCGCCACAAGTTTTATATACCTATCAAAACAATTTTAATCAAATTACCGTAGGTAGTTTAGTAGGATATGATTTTATTTACTTAAGTTTGTGGATGCGACATACTATAAATAACTTTGATGCCGTTATAGGAGGTATAGGATTTAAAAAGAGCGTTCTTCGGTTTGGTTATACATTTGATATTAATGTATCTCCATTAAAAGGGACAGCAGGCTCACATGAGTTGAGTTTTGTGTTTAATTTTACCAAAGAAGAGAGTTCTTTAAACCCTAAATCGGTACAATCATTTTTAGCTTGTCCATTTTATTTAGACTTTTAAGTTGGATTTTAAAAAAAATGTTATAAATTAGCACACTTCTAATAAAAATAGAAAAAAATGAAAAATAAGTTTTTAGCGTTTACTATGATTTTTGCATCTGTGGGGCTGTTCAGTTTAAGCTCTTGCAAAAAAGGTTCTTCATCTACAACGGGTTGGGAATATAACAATCCTGACTGGGGCGGTTTTGAAGACAGAAAATTTATGGGACAAGAAACAGGTCCCGGTTTGGTATTTATTCCCGGTGGTACTTTTGTTATGGGAAATACAGAACAAGATGTTATGTTTGAACACCAAGCATTCCCAAGAAGAATTACCGTTTCTTCATTTTATATGGATGAAACAGAAGTACGAAATTTGGACTACCGTGAGTATTTATACTGGTTAGGTAGAACTTTTGGTACAGATTATCCGGAAATTGTAAAAGCTGCTGAGCCAGACCAAGAAGTTTGGAGAGATGAGTTAGCTTACAATGAACCTTATGTAGAGTACTACTTTACTCACCCTGCTTACGATGATTATCCTGTAGTAGGTGTAGATTGGGAGCAAGCCATGGATTATTGCGAGTGGAGAACAGACAGAGTTAACGAAATGATAATGGTAAGAGATGGATTTTTAGAATTAAATCCTAACCAAGTAAATGCAGATAACTTTAATACTGATGCTTATTTAGCCAACCAATACGAAGGTGTAGAAGGTAAAAAACCAATGAAAAACTTAGACCCAAATGGCGAAGAGTACAGAAAAGTGCAGTTTGAAGATGGTATTTTATTGCCGGACTACAGATTACCTACTGAAGCTGAGTGGGAATATGCAGCATTGGCTTTAATAGGAAACTTACCTCACCCAGACGAAGAAAGAGTAACAGACAGAAGAATTTACCCTTGGAATGGTACAACTACACGTTATTACAAAGGTGGCTGGCAAGGAGATTTCTTAGCTAACTTTAAAAGAGGTAGAGGAGATAACATGGGACTTGCAGGAAACTTAAACGACAACGCTTCAATTACTGCTCCGGTAGATGCTTTTTATCCAAACGATTTTGGTTTATTTAATATGGCAGGAAACGTAAGTGAGTGGGTATTAGATGTTTACAGACCATTAACTTTTGAAGATGCTGAAGACTTTAATACTTTTAGAGGTAACGTATTTAAAACTAAAGTACTTGATGATGAAGGAAATATAGCTCCTAAAAATGATACAACCGGTAAAATAGAATATCGTTTAGTAACAGACGAAGAAGTAGCTACAAGAAGAAACTACAGAACTGCTGATGTTAGAGATTATTTAGATGGAGATAACCAATCATTAAACGGCAATGAATATATGTATAACTATGGTGTTACATCTTTAGTAAACAACGAAAGTAGAGTTTATAAAGGTGGTAGCTGGAATGACCGAGCATATTACTTATCTCCGGGAACAAGAAGATATTTAGACCAAAAAGAAGCTTCTTCTCAAATAGGATTTAGATGTGCAATGATAAGAGTGGGCTCACCAAGTGGAAACCAAATAAAAGGTGGAAACAACTTTAAAAAGAAAAAGAAATGGTAATAAACCCATTGTAACAAATATAAAAAATGCGAGCCAAAGGCTCGCATTTTTTGTTTGTGATAATCTTAGAATGTCATAACGGAAATTTTGAAACAATATTAACAACTTCTTTAGGGTCATCTTCTATAGACTCCCCTAAAGGGTGGAAATTAAGACGAACCAACAGGCACACGTCTTTGCGAGAAAATTATGACGGAGGAATAATTTTTGTGGCAATCTCAACCTCTCCGTAGTTTACAGTGCATACTCTTGTCCCTCTCTAATGAAAAATTGTCTGTCCACCCTCTTTGATAGTATAAAGTTGTTACACTATCTACTGCATATATGGTTTATTGGCACTATAATATACCGTAGTTCTCATGCAGAATATGCATATTTATGTGTGTCCTCTCTTATTGTAAAAATAAATTAGTTATTTGCATCTGTTACTCATATATAAATATAAAAAGCACTTTTGAAATGGAATTCATCTATATTATTACAATAATAATACTTACAGCATTATTTATGCTTACCGCTTTAAAAATGGTATTAGAATATGCCGGAAACATTGAAATAGATATTGATTTGCCACATGGTAAAATCAAAATAAAGAAGAAAAAGCCAAACAAAAGGCAAAACACGTCATAGACTCTTTAGGCGGTTCAGGTTGTTTTTTGGTTGAAATATAAAGGCTCGCCCACCTTGCTTATCAACAACTAAAACAAATTCAGCTACTAAAACTCCTCCAAAGCTTTTTTAATAGCTTCAGACTCACTATTAACAACTCTGTAAAAACCCTCATTTTTAAATAGTTGCTTAGCTAAATTGGCTTTTAAAAGTACTTTTACGCCTTTTTTGTAGTTTGCATTATCACTAAGTTTTCTTTCTAAACCATTGCTTTGAGCATATTTAATAAAAGATGAAAACATAGTTTCAGACACATGGAAAGTATTTGCAAAATTATCAATGTTATATTTATCAAGCTCAGCTTTATTTTTAGTTGTGTAATCAAATAAAAATGGAGCCATGTATTGTCTAAAACTTGCCACATAATTATTAGTCATTAAAGTATCTAAAGGCACAAAAACATCCGGAGCTATTCCTCCTCCCCCATAAACTTTTCTTTTTTCTACTTTGGTATAATACACAACCGTATCTTGATGTGTTTCTACTAAAGAATCTGTGCCCAAAAGCTCTCCATCTTCATATCTATTACCTAATTCTTGATAATAACTGTCTTTATCATCATAAGGTTTTTGAATGCTTCTTCCCGAAGGCGTATAATACCTTGCCACAGTTAGCCTAAGTGCCGATGTATCTGGAAATAAATGTTGCTCTTGCACCAATCCTTTCCCAAAAGTTCTTCGTCCTATTATAGTTCCTCTATCCCAGTCTTGTATAGCTCCCGCCATTATTTCGCTTGCCGAAGCCGAAAATTGATCCACTAAAACAACCAACTTTCCTTCTTCAAAAAGTCCTTTGCTGTCTGTTAAATAATCAACTCGGGGCTGATGTAAACCTTCTGTATAAACCACCAATTTATCATCAGCAAGTATTTCGTCTATCATTTCTACGGCTGCTTGCAAATATCCTCCGGGATTGCCTCGCAAGTCTATTATCAAATTCTTTATTTCTTGCTTTTTCAATTTTTTTAAGCTGGAAGAAAACTCATCATAAGTAGTTGCAGCAAACCTATTTACTTTTATATAACCCGTCTCTTTATTTAAAAGATAAGAGGCATCTACACTATAAATAGGTATTTTATCTCTTACTATGTAAAAAGGAATTAAATCTCCCTCTCTCAGCATAGTTACTTTTACTTTTGTTCCTTTAGGTCCTTTAAGCATTTTAACTACATCTGAGTTTTTAACACCCACGCCAGCCACTAATGAATCTTCTACATAAATAATTTTATCGCCAGCCATTATTCCTATCTTTTCCGAAGGACCATCTTGTATAGTAGCTTCTATGCTTATAGTATCTTTTCTTATTCTAAACTCCACGCCTATACCTTCAAAATTTCCCTGCATATCTTCTTCTACAGCTTGCATTTCTGACGATGGAATATAAACAGAATGCGGATCTAAATCTGACAATAAATTTTCTATTGCTTTATTTTCAAGGTCTTTTACATTAAGAGAATCTACATAATTATTATCTATATACTTTATTACATCTTCTATTTTATTGTAGTTATATTTTTGAAGTATAGAAGGTTTTTCTACCGTATTAATGCTAACCATATAGCCTAGCAAAATACCTCCTGCTAATACTAAAGCTAAAATTAATGGATGCAAATTTTGCTTCTTACTATTAGAAGGTTTACCAAAATTATTGTCTGTCATAAATTGATTTTAAAATAAGCCAGCAATTAACTCGCTTATATTAATGTTGAATAAATAATACGGCACAAAGATAACTGTTGCCCATACTAAAAAAGAAAGAAACATAAAAAATGCTATTCGCCACTTATCTTTAGTAAGCGACATAGCTATAACCATACCAATGGGAATAGATAATACAGGAGTAAGAAACGCTATACCCGGCACACCAAAAGTTTTTCTAACTCTTACTAATATTCTGTTCCATTTTGTAAAAATTCTTTTTTTCTTTTTAGGAAAAACTTTTTGATAAAGTTTACTGAGCATTTCTCCGGCAAATGCAAATGCAAAAACACCCAATATACCACCTCCTACTGTACTTATATAGCTGGGCAACAAACCTTGCTGAAATCCTAAAGAGGTAGCTAAGCCCATCATAAACTTGACAGTTGAAAAGCTAAATACTAATAAAGCTGATAAAAATTCTTCCACTTACACTGGTGTATTTTAAAATTTGACAATTAGCTGACTAAGTTAAAAAATTAGTACATTATCTTTATGATTATTAACCACAAATTTTATGCCTTATGAAAAATTTAACATTTAAACTCAGCATTTTAGTAGTTTACGTATTAGTAAGCTTTAAAGTTTCTTATGCACAAGGAAGCATTAATGGTTATATAACTGATGAAGCTTCAAATTTAAAAATAGAATTTGCAGCTATTTCTTTAGAAAATGACCAAAAAACTTACCAAGCTCAAAGCAATGACGAAGGATACTATTCTTTTTCTAATATTGCCAATGGCAAATATATTATGACTATTTATTTTCAAGGTAAAAAACAAACTGTTGATGAAATAAGTATTAATAATAATGAGCAAAATTTAAGTATTGCCGGAAATTTCACCAATACTTTTGGCAAAGATGAAGATTTTGTGGTAACGGTATATAAAAGTTTATTTAGAGTAGATATGCCTGATGTGAAACCCATAGATGCAGGCGTTATTAAAAATGGACCAATAAGAACTATAGAAAAAGCCATAGCTACTACACCCAATGTAATAGAAACACCTATGGGTTTAAGTATAAAAGGTGCCAGACCGGGCACAGCAGTGTATTATATAGATGGTATGAGAACTTATGGCGATTTGAATATTCCTATGAGTTCTATAAGCAACATAGAGGTATATTCCGGTGCTGTACCTGCAAAATATGGCGATTCTACCAGCGGTATAATAGCTGTAGAAACCAAAAGTTATTTTGATTTCTAATACCATTTAGGATTGATATAATTTCGTTTTTCGTTTTTGTGTGTGTAAATCCCTGTTGAATTATTTTGGCAGGGATTTTTTATTTACTTCGGTTAAATACTGTTAAGCCATATTTTAGGTATATTGTTTTAAAAGTATCTTTACATTAAGTTTGAAACGCTGGCATATATATATGATAATAGCCATACTGAGCATTGCTCTTTTGGGTTTAATTTATATACAGTCTATATATGTTAAAAGAGGTTTATTTATACAAAATCAAATTTTTGACCAATATGTAAACGAAGCTTTAGTTAGAACCGCCCTAAAACTTGAAGAAGCTCAAGCATATAACATCATTAACAATACATACATTCCTGATTTTTACAACACTTCTCAAGCCATAAATGGCGATACAGATATGAGCATTGAATATGTAAATGGAGAAATAAATTTAGATGTTCAAAAAGATGAAGCCAATTATAGATTTACAGGAACAACTATGCAAGAAATTGATAGTCTTGTTAAAGCGTCTGACTTAGATAAAGATATACAAACCGAACTAAACGAAGGACTATTAGAAGAATACAAAAAACTGTTAGAAAATATGACTATGCAGTTTTTGTATGGCAATAAAAATAATTTAGCTCTTGATTCTCAACTAATTTCTAACACGCTAAATTTTGAATTTACCCGCTTAGGAATTAATACGCCTTTCAATTTTGCATTAATTGATGGTTATACTTTTCATAAAATAATAAGCACTTTTACAAGAATTAATGCTTCTACTCAAAAAAATTCTTACAAAACGCCTATACATACTAATAATTTTACGGGCGAACACGCCATACTTATGGTAGATTTTCCTAAAAAGAAATCTTACATACTTAAAAGCAATAGCACTTTACTTTCTTTTTCTTTCTTTTTTGTTGCACTTATAGCTGTTTCCTTTGGTGCCAGTATTTATATTATTTACCGTCAGAAAAAACTATCGGAACTTAAAACCGATTTTATAAATAATATGACGCATGAGCTTAAAACGCCTGTGGCTACAATATCTTTAGCTACAGAAATGCTAAAAAAAGAAAAAGTAAGACAAGACCCTGAAAAACTATTGAATTATAACAATATTATAAGTACAGAAAACAAGCGGTTGGGTTCGCATATAGAAAAAGTACTACAAATAGCAGAATTAGATAGAAACAGTGTAAAACTTAATTTAGAAACAGCAGATTTTCATGAGCTTATTAATGAAACTATCAATAAATTTAAACTACGGCTTGAAGATGCTAAAGCCGAAATAAGCGTTTCACTTAACGCCACAAAAAGCAAAGTATCAGTAGATAAAAACCACATGAGCAATGTACTTTCTAATTTGGTTGATAATGCCATAAAATACAGAAACGTAGAAAGACCACTAAAGATAAATATTGAAACTAAAAATGAAAATAATAAGTTAATATTTATAATAACAGATAATGGTATAGGAATGAATGCCTCTGATGCAAAAAAGATATTTACTAAATTTTATAGAGTGCCTACTGGCAATATACACAATGTAAAAGGCTTTGGATTAGGCTTAAGTTATGTTAAAACTATAATAGATGAGCTTAAAGGAGAGGTACAAGTTAAATCAGAATTAAATAAATACACTAAATTTACGTTAACATTACCAACAACAAAATAAAGAACAATGAAAGAATATAAACATAGAATACTATTAGCAGAAGATGATCCAAACTTAGGAACACTTTTAAAAGATTCTTTAGAACTAGAAGATAATTATGTAGAACTTTTTACGGATGGCGAAAAAGCTTGGAAAGGTTTTAATAAAGATTATTTTGATATTTGCGTTTTAGATGTAATGATGCCCGAAAAAGACGGATTTACCTTGGGCAAAGAAATAAAAAGAGTAGCACCTAAAATGCCTATCATTTTTCTTACGGCAAAATCAATGAAAGAAGACAAACTTGAAGGTTTTAAATTAGGAGCAGACGACTATATAACTAAACCATTTAGTTTTGAAGAGCTACAACTCCGTATAGATGCTATAATGAGAAGAGTAGAAAGTGCTATTTTGCCATCGCAGGGGCAAAGTGAGTTTATAATAGGGAAATATAAGTATATAGACGATGAACGCTCTTTAAGCATGGGAAAAGAGACCAATAAACTTACCACTAAAGAAGCAGAATTATTAAAACTATTGGCTCACAACCAAAATAAAGTAGTAGATAGAGATGTAGCCTTAAAATCAATATGGGGAACAGACAACTATTTTACGGGAAGAAGTATGGACGTGTATATAACCAAACTCAGAAAATACTTAAAAGATGATGAAAACATTGAAATAGTTAATATTCATGGAAAAGGTTTTAAGCTAATAGTAAAAAACCAATAGTTTTTATTGAAATTTTAAACAGAATGGATAGTAGGAATGCTATCCATTTTTTGTATTAATATCAATTACAAAAGTATGTTGAGCAGAAAGAACTACGATACAAAGTTCAGATAATTACCCATTTTTTTGTACTTTTGATTTAAAGAGAAATTATAGAACTGATGATAGGCAAACCTTTTGTTAAATGGGCTGGAGGTAAAACTCAATTAATTAAAAAAATAAGCGAATCTTTTCCTAAAGGAATAAAAAAATCAACATATACTTATATAGAACCTTTTGTGGGAGGAGGAGCAGTATTATTTCACATTTTAAATAATTATCCAAACATTGAAAAAATTGTAATTAACGATATAAATTCAGATTTAATTAACACATACAAAACGATTAAAAATAATGTTGAAGAATTAATTGAAGTGCTACAAAAATGGGAAATAGAATTTCATGGTTTATTAAACGATGATGGTACTAAGAAAAAATATTATTATGAAAAACGTAATTTGTTTAACTCTCGTCAATCTGATAAAACAACCCAAGCGGCATTATTTATTTTTTTAAATAAAACCTGTTTCAATGGATTGTTTCGGGTAAATCGGAAAAACGAATTTAATGTGCCTATAGGTGGCTACAAAAGACCTATGATCTGCGATAGAGATAATTTATTAGCTGTAAATTCTCTGCTTCAAAAAGTCATAGTTTTAAATGATGATTTTGAAAAAACATTAAAAGAAGCTCAAGTAAATACAATTTTCTACTTAGACCCACCTTATAAACCTTTAAATCAAACTTCAAGCTTTAATTCATATTCAAAAGATGAGTTTAATGATGACGAACAAATTCGTCTTGCCAAATTTTGTGAAAAAATAGATAAATTAGGTCATAAATGGATTTTAAGTAATTCTGACGTAAAAGGTAAAAATCCGAATGACGATTTTTTTGATGATTTATACAAAAAGTATAACATAGATAGAGTCTTAGCCAAAAGAAGTATTAATGCAAATCCCGAAAAACGTGGAGAATTAACAGAATTACTTATTACCAATCAACCAAAAGAATATGTCAAAATCATTTGAAATTTTTATCAAGCAATTAAGCACAACAAATTCAACACTTGATTTTTTTGTTGATTATACCAAAATACAAGAAAATATAGACAATATTGCCATTAAGTTAAATCAATTAAATTATTTAATTGGTCAAGATGACTTGAATAGTGCAGTTAAAAAACTTTTCAATGAAAACAAAAATTGCTTTTCAGTTTTAAATATCCTCATTGCTGTCAGAAACAATAGACCCATTTTAAATGACAAAGGAGAAGTTGTTTTATTATATAATTATTTTGATACAGATAAATCTATTATAGAGTTTTTAGAAAAAACGGGATTAGCTCATATTTTTAGAACAAAACAAATTAAAAATTTAGTTGATTATGTTTTTGGAATTGAAGTTGGTCTTGACACAAACGCAAGAAAAAATAGAGTTGGTAAGAATATGGAAAAGACTATTGCCAAAATTTTTACTCAAAACGAAATCAAATTTGAAGAACAAGTAAGACTTAAATTAAACAGTCTTGGCGAAGATGTAAAACAATTTGATTTTACAATAAAGACTAAATCAAAAACATACTTAATTGAAACAAATTATTATAATGGTGGTGGTTCAAAATTAAATGAAGTTGCAAGGGCATATACAGATTTAGCTCCTAAAATTAATCAATACAAAAACTATGAATTTGTTTGGATTACTGATGGTGTAGGTTGGCATTCTGCTAAAAACAAATTAGAAGAAGCGTTTAATAATATACCTCTTGTTTACAATTTATACACTATTAAAAATTTTATTCAAAAAATAAAAAATGAATCCCAATAATGTTAAAACCATTCTTCAAATCAGATGATAAAGACTTTACCCTATTACACGGCAATTCATTAGAGTTATTATCCCAATTTGAACACAAATTTGATATGATTTTTGCAGATCCACCTTATTTCCTGTCAAATGGAGGGCTAACTATTGAAAATGGCAAAATAGTTTCAGTAAATAAAGGACACTGGGACAAATCAAAAGGTTTTAATTATATCAATGATTTTAATCGCAAATGGTTAAAGTTAGCACGGAATAAAATGAAGGATAATGCAACTATTTGGATAAGTGGTACAATGCATAATATTTTCAGTATCGGACAAATTTTAGCTGAATTAGACTTTAAAATTCTAAATATTATTACTTGGCAAAAAACAAATCCACCACCCAATTTTTCCAAACGATATTTCACTCATTCCACAGAACAAATAATTTGGGCAAGAAAATCAAAAAAAAATCCTCACTATTTTAATTATGATTTAATGAAAATATTAAATGGAGATAAACAAATGAAAGATGTTTGGACTTTATCCGCTATTGCTCCTTGGGAAAAATCATGCACAAAACATCCAACCCAAAAACCTCTATCAGTACTCACTAGGTCAATCTTTGCATCTACAAAAAAAGGTGCTTGGATTTTAGACCCCTTTACAGGCAGTAGCACAACTGGTATTGCAGCAAACCTTGCCGAACGTAGATTTTTAGGAATAGATATTGAAAAGAAATACTTAGAAATTAGTACGCAAAGAAAAAAAGAAATTGAAAACATGGATACTGCAACGAAATATAAATCAAAAATACAAGATTTTAATTCCTACAATCAATTTGATCTATTAACTGTAGAAGAACCTAAAGCGAAATATAATGACGAATTAATTTTTTAATGCATCTTTTACAAAAAACAACAATCTCTCCCTCAAAAAACCAACAATAAGTATTTTATTTTACCTTTGACACAAGTTTATTAACTTTAAGAATGCCCGAGCAACTAAAAATAACAAAAAGCTTAGACCCCGTTATAGCAGATATAAAAGAATGGCCTATTTATAAATTGAGTCAAAACAAAGATTCTTTTTTAAAAGAAGTAATTGACTTAACTATTGATAGTGCTCTTTCTAAATTCCCGTCAAATAACGAACTGCACAGCGAAATAAAAAATATTCTTTATCAAGAAAAAATAAGATTAACCAAAACACCTTGGAAAAGCGATTCGCCAAGCGAAAGAATTTTTTGGAGCGAAATAAAAAGAAAAATCCTTGAATGCGATAAAATTGAAGACGAAGAACAAAAACATACTTCCGATTTAGAAATACTTAGAGAAATTCTTACTTTTTATGGCAATGAAATGGTGGCTAATTTTGACCCTAAAAAATATAAGATTGCTCAAAAAGTGCTACCTTTTGTTTTTGGCAGATTAATGAACGCTTCGCCTGGCGAAAAACTAAAATTTCTTTTTGCTTCGGATAAAAGTATTTACGATAAATTTAAAATAACGGGTCCTATTGACCATATCAGAAATTTGGCTAAAAAAGGAACGGTTATAGTAGTGCCTACGCATTTTAGCAATATTGATTCGCCTACCATCGGCTTTGTGATAGACATTATAGGTTTGCCCGCCATGACTTACGGTGCAGGCATTAATTTGTTCACTATCGGCATTTTATCAAGGTGGCTAAACGATTTAGGAGCATACAAACTTGACCGAAGAAGAAAAAACTACATTTACTTAGAATTTTTAAGAAACTACAGCAAAATAGCTATAAGTAGAGGTGCACATTCATTATTTTTCCCTGGTGGCACTCGTTCAAGATCTGGACAAATAGAGAAAAAATTAAAATTGGGGTTGTTAGGTACCGCTCTTGAAGCTCAAAGAAACAATTTGCAAAACTTTAATGAAGAAGTTGCCAAAAAAGTATTTATTGTCCCAGTGGTTTTAAACTACCATTACATTATAGAAGCAGATTCTCTTATAAGCCAACATTTATCGTACGAAGGAAAAGAACAGTTTATAGACGAAGCTGAAAAAATAAGTTCTTCTTATAAATTACTTAAAACTATACTCAAAGTTTTAACGGCAAACCCCGGCATGACTGTTTCTTTTGCTCCACCCATGGATGTAATAGGAAATGATGTAGATTTTGAAGGAAACAGCATCAATAACATTGGGCAAAAAGTAGAAATAAAAGATTACTTTTCTTTTAATGGCAAAATGACCGAAGACAAACAGCGAGATATGGTTTATACCGAATTGTTAGGCAAAAAAATAGTAGATAAATTTTTGACTTACAATACCGTTTTAAGTAGCCATATAGTTGCTTTTGTTGCTTTTGAGTTAATAAAAAAACAATTTAATAATCTCTCTATTTATCAATTACTGCGTATTCCTACAGATGAAATTGAAATAGATGAATTTGAATTTGAACTGGAAGTAAGCAATATTCGTCAAAAGCTTTTAGACTTATATGCAGAGGGAAAAATACTGATGTCGGAAAGGCTAAAAGATGCAGATATAGACCAAGTAATTAAACACGGATTAAAAAACTTAGGTGTTTATCACGCTCAAATGCCTTTAATTAAAAACTCAAGCAATAATATTATAACCCAAGATTTAAAATTACTTTATTTTTATCACAATAGATTATTAGGATATGGACTTGAAAAGCACTTTGAATAAATATGGAGTAGTAGGTGCTGGCAGTTTTGGTATTGCCATAGCCAATCTATTAGCAGAAAATGGCGAAGTACTTTTATATGCTCGTACCGAAGAGCAGGTAAAAGAAATTAACGAAAAGCATTTTTCAAGAGGTTATGAACTTAACCCCGGCATTAAAGCTATAGATAATTTAAAATTAATAGCTCAAGAATGTCAGCTTATATTTCCTATTATTCCTTCTGATAATTTTGTAGATTTTCTTGATGAAATAGCTCCGTATTTAAGCCCTGCACATATTTTAATTCACGGCACAAAAGGATTATATACGCCCAAACAATTAAATACCGATACGGATATAATAAAAGAAGAAATTTATACCATGTCGGAGTTAATACAGTTAAAAACAGGCGTAATACGAGTAGGCTGCTTGGCAGGGCCAAATTTAGCAAGCGAACTGGCAGATAAACAACCCGCAGCAACAGTTATAGCCAGCAAGTTTAATGAAGTTATAAAAGAAGGACAAAACGCTTTAACAAGCAATAGATTTCAAGTATATGGTTCCAATGATATTTTAGGAATAGAGCTGGCAGGCGTTTTAAAAAATTATATAGCTATTGCCTCTGGTATGCTAAGTGGTTTAGGATATGGCGAAAACGCAAGAGCCTTACTAATAACCAGAGGCATGGGCGAATTAATATACATAGCAAAATCACTTGGTGCATCAGAAAAAGCTTTTTTAGGTTTAGCCGGCATTGGCGATTTAATAGCTACCTGCAATAGCGAAAAAAGTAGAAATTTTAGGGTGGGATACTATTTAGCCAAAGGCAAAAAAATAGACGAAATAATTAAAGAAATAGGAGAAGTTGCCGAAGGAATTAAAACACTTCAAATAGTAAAACTATTGCAAAGATATGGCTTTAAAGCTCCTATAGCAGAGGTTTTATACAGAATAATTTTTGAAGATTTTCCTATACAAAAAGGTATAAACTTATTAATGAGTTTTACGGTTTCTAAAGATGCAGAATACATTTAATTAATGAGCCATTCATTTTCTTACTTTCCAAAAGATACTTTTGAAACGCTTGAATTTGACAAAATAATTCAAATATTAGAAGATAATTGCCTTAGTAATCTGGGTATTAAAATACTCCATCAAAATAATTTTTCTACAGATATTGATGAACTCAATTTTAAGTTAAAACAGGTTTTTGAAATGAAGTCTATTATACAAAATGGACAGAAATTTCCGCAGCAAAACTATTTTGATTTAAGTGATGAATTAAAAGCTTTAAGCATTACTAACAATATAATAGAAGGCAAGCAATTTAGAAGAATTTTAGCTTGTGCCAATACTATTGATGAAATTGATCAATTTTTTGTAAAACATAAAGAAGAATTTCCGTATCTAAAAAGTATAATTGACACCGTAAAAACCGATAAATCTATTATAACTGAAATAGATAAAATTATAGACGAAGACGGAGATATAAGAAGTAATGCCAGCAAAGAACTTCAAATAATTAGGCAAAATATAATTAGCAAATCTAAAGCTATACAAAGAGTTTTTGGAAGTATTTTAAGTAAGCTAAAAGAAAAAAACCAATTAGCAGAAACAGAAGAAAGTATAAGAAACGGCAGAAGAGTTTTATCTATTCAAGCAGAAAATAAAAGAAGCGTAAACGGCATTATTCATGATGAATCTGACAGTGGAAAAATAAGCTACATAGAACCTCAAGAAACAGTACTGTTAAATAATGAGTTATTTGAATTAGAAAGAGATGAAAAACGCGAAATTTATAAAATACTTAAACAATTAAGTAATTCCATAGCTCAAAAAATTCCTACTTTAAATATTTACCAAAAAACACTTGGAAAATATGATTTTATTAGAGCCAAAGCCTTATTTGCTATAAAGATAAATGCCGAAATACCATCATTAAACAATAATGGAATTTTAAATTTAAAAGAAGCTTATCATCCTTTGCTTTTTATTAAAAACAGTAATGTAAAAAAAGAGGTTGTACCTTTTTCAGTATTGTTAAATGCTGAAAAACATATTTTACTAATAAGTGGTCCAAATGCCGGAGGCAAATCCGTAACACTAAAATCAATAGCACTTATACAGCTTATGGTTCAGTTTGGTTTATTAACGCCTTGCAATGAGCATTCTAAAATTTGTTTATTTTCATCTTTTTTTGTTGATGTAGGCGATAAACAATCTATAGAAAATGAGTTGAGCACTTATAGCTCAAGACTTCAACAGATGAAATATTTTTTAGAAAAAGCAAATGCAAAAACTATTTATTTTATTGATGAATTTGGTACGGGAACAGACCCGAAATTGGGTGCAGCTATGGCAGAAGCTATTATGCTAAATTTGGCTCATACAAAAGCTTTTGGCGTTATAACAACTCATTATTCTAACTTAAAAAAGGTGGCAGAACAAGACGAAAGGTTTTTAAATGCAGCCATGATTTTTAATGAAAACACCCTCTCTCCTACTTTCCAATTGCAAACAGGAAAACCGGGAAGCTCATTTACTTTTGCCATTGCTAAAAAAACAGGTTTGTCTAATACTTTAATAAATGAAGCAAAGGAATTAGTAGATTATTCCGATTTGAAATTTGAAGATTTATTGCAAAAAGTAGAGCAAGAGAGGAAGAAATTAGAAAAAGAAAATCATAAAATAAGAATTGAAAATAAACGCTTAAAAAAGCTTGTAGTTAAGTTTGAAAAACTAAATAATGAAGTGCAGCATAAGCAAGAAAATTTAAGAATACAACTACATGAACTTGAAAAAACGAAGAATAAAGCTGTAGAACAAAAAATAAACGAAGTTTTAAACGAAATAAATAATGCTAAAAGCAAGAAAATAGCTGCCCAAAAAATAAAAGAATTGACGGAAGCTAAAGCTGAAATTTTAACTAAAAAAGATAAAATAATTCCTGCTTATAAAAAAGTAAGTACTCAAAATTTCTCTATCGGAGATATTGTGCTGATGAATGAAAGTGATAATGAAGGGGAAATATTAGAAATAAGAGGCAAAAATGCAGTAGTAGCTTTTAATGGTTTAAAAACGACTATTCCTTTAAAGAAATTGAGTAAAATTATAACCGAAGAAACTCCAAAAGAACAGAATAATAATAAAAATTACTCTTTACGAAATGAAGTAGAAAATGAATTTGACATAAGAGGTTTAATGCCATACGAAGCCAGCGTACAAATAGAAAGCTATATAGACCAAGCTTTGCTTAATAATCTTAAAACTATAAAAATAATACACGGAAAAGGTAGTGGTGCACTACGGACACAACTGCAAAACATAATAAAAGAATATAGAAGCAATATAACTGAATGGCGTTTTGAAGATGAAAAAAAAGGAGGAAACGGTGCTACCATTATCACCTTTAAATAAAAATACACTTGAAAAAGTATTGTCTTTTATTTTAGAGCAAAACAGTGCTTTTGTGCTGTACAAATTGCCTAATAATAAAGACATTCATTTATTAGTAAGTACAGAATTAAATGAAGAGACTTTTGTACTTGAATATTTTAATTCAAAACAAAAAACACTTATAAATGGCAGTAGTTTTATTAATGATGGTATTTTAAAAGTTTTAGATTTAAGTTTAAAAAATAATATTGAGCATAATAAAGACGAAACAAACATTTATAATACGCAACAGGAATATGAAAGCTATGTTCAAGATATTGTAAACCTTTGCAAAGAAAATAAAATGTCTAAATGTGTGGCTGCAAGAAAAATTAAATATCATTTAAAAAAACCGCTCTCTTTAGCTGCTACATTTTTAAAAGCATGCAATTTATACAAAAATACCTTTGTTCATTTAAGTAATTCAAATTTTGGATTATGGTTAGGTGCTTCGCCAGAATTACTTTTAGAAAAAAATGGATTTTCATATAAAACTGTTTCTTTAGCCGGCACAAAAACAACTAATAGAGCTTGGACAGCTAAAGAATATGACGAACAAAAGATAGTAACAAACTATATAATTGACTCACTAAAAAATAAAAAAGTAGAAAATTTACAAGTAAGTGATGTATATACAACAAATGCAAGCCACCTAATGCATTTAAAAACGGACATTTCTTGTCAAACAAAAAACGAATTAAATATTTTAGACGCATTACACCCCACCCCAGCCGTTTGTGGACTACCCAAAACAGAAGCTCAAAATTTTATTGAGAAATCAGAAATTTATAATAGAAACTTTTATGCAGGCTATATAGGCAAAAAAGATAACATAGGTTTTTACTACGTAAACTTAAGATGTATGCAAATATTTGAAAAACACACAGATATATACGTAGGAGCCGGTATAACAAAAGATTCAAACCCCGAAAAAGAATGGAAAGAAACCGAAGAAAAAAGTAAAGTAATGAAAAAATTGTTGGAATAGTTTTTTTTTCGGAAATTTATGACTAAATTTGTCATGACATGAAAAGTCTATTTGATAAAATAAGAGAAAAAAGAATAGAACTCAATATAAAATCAAGTGAGTTAGCTCAAAAACTTAAAATAGATCAATCCTTAATAAGTAAATTTGAGAATGGGAAACGTATGCCCACACGTACACAAGTTATTCAGCTTGCTAAAGCACTAAAACTCAATGTAGATGAACTACTTGTACTTTATACCAAAGAACTTATTTACAAAGAAATAGGACAAGATGATATAGCTTATGAAGCAATAACCATGGTAAGAGAAGAAATTTCTTACTACAAAAAAGCAAATGAGAATAAGCTAAGCGAGTCCATAAAAAAAATGCTTTCTGAAATAGATAAACTAAGAAATAAGCTACAAGTACTTAGAGAAAATGACAGTTATAGAATAGTACAAGCTTTAGAATTAGAATATACCTACGAAAGTAATAAAATAGAAGGCAATACGCTTACTTTGCAAGAAACAGATTTAATTGTAAACGAAGGATTAACCATTTCAGGAAAAAGCATGAGAGAGCATCTTGAAGCCATAAATCATCAAGAAGCTATTGATTATGTTAAAGATTTAGTAGATAAAAACCATGAAATAGATGAAAGAACCATTTTATCTATTCATAATTTAATACTAAGAGGTATAAATAAAGAATATGCCGGAAAATACAGAAATGTACAAGTTATGATAAAAGGAAGCAAACATTTACCTCCTCAAGCGTATCTTGTTGCAAAACAAATGGAAGATTTACTAATTTGGTATTATCAAAATAAATCTAACCTACATCCTGTAGTTTTGGCGGCAGAAATGCACCAAAAGTTAGTAACTATACATCCTTTTATAGATGGAAACGGAAGAACATCAAGACTGTTGATGAACTTAATTTTACTTCAAAATGGATATGTAATTGCAAATTTAAAAGGAGATTCTAATTCAAGAATAAACTATTATAATGCTTTAGAAAAATCTCAAATTAATGAAAATAAAAATGAAGATTTTATAAAGCTAATAGCCAATCAAGAATTAGATAGTTTAAAAAACTATATTCAAATTTTAAGCTAAAAGAATGATAAGCCTGAGTTTATTTAAAACTTGGGCTTATTATAATTTACTTTATTTTTGCATTGTTTATGAATACAGATAAAATACATATACAACAGTTGGCAGAAATTTGTGCAATTAAAGGTATTGAACATGCTGTTATTTCTCCTGGCTCAAGGTGTGCTCCTTTAATAGTGGCATTTAACAGGCAGAAAAATATAAGGTGTCATTCTATAATAGATGAACGCAGTGCTGCTTTTGTTGCTTTAGGCATAGCCCAACAAACTAAAAAACCTGTTGCCTTAATTTGCACCAGTGGCTCTGCTATTCTAAATTATGCTCCGGCTCTTGCAGAAGCCTTTTATCAAAAAATACCGCTGTTGGTTTTAAGTGCCGATAGACCTAACGAATGGATTGACCAAGGCGAAAACCAAAGCATACAGCAATTTGAAGTTTATAAAAATTATATTAAAAAATCGTATCAGCTGCCACTACAAGTTAATGCAGAAAAAGACCTTTGGTATAGCAATAGAATTGTATCTGAAGCTATTAATTTTTGTGTATTCCCCGATTTTGGCCCGGTGCATATAAACATTCCGCTTAGAGAACCTTTGTACCAGCTAACCAATACAAAAAATGAAAACCCTAAAGTAATTGACTTTAACACACCGCACTACAAACTTGAAGAAAAAGAGATAACTACACTTCAAAAAACGTGGCTGAAAAGCAAAGGAATTTTAATAGTTGTAGGTGGTTTTAAAAGTAGAGATTTATCTTTAGAAAAAGTGCTACAAAAAATTTCTAAACAAAGTAATGTGGTTGTACTTACAGAATCCGTTTCTAATGTTTATGGAAAAAACTTTGTCAATCAAATAGATTCGTCTATTGAAATAATTACTAAAGAAAAAAATCCCACTTTCATTCCTGAATTGGTTATAACATTAGGTGCGGGAGTTGTTTCTAAAAAATTAAAATTTTGGTTAAGAGGTATTAAGCATGAACATTGGCATTTAAGTCAATCATCTCAACATTGGGATATTTTTCAGTCTTTATCAAAAGTAATTCAAATAAATGAAACCGACTTTTTTTCATATTTCAGCAATTTAGAAATTAAACCCGATAGTATTTTTAAGAAAAACTGGCTTAAACTTCATAAAAAAACACAAGAACTTTTAGACAACTTCTTATCAAAATCTGAGTTTAACGATTTTAAAGTTTTTGATTTTTTAATAAAAAATATTCCTACCGACAGTTTATTACAACTGGGCAATAGTACGCCCGTTAGATACGTAAACCTGCTAAATATTGATACTAATAAAAATGTAAAAATAAACTCAAACAGAGGTGTAAGTGGTATAGATGGCGTACTTAGTACTGCTGCCGGAGCAAGCTTAACCACAAAAAATCCATGTATTTGTATTAATGGCGATATTGCTTCATTATATGATAGCAACGCTTTTTTAAATTTTGAATTAAAAAGTAATTTTAAAGTAATAATAATTAACAATGGAGGTGGCAATATTTTTAAAATAATTCCCGGACCGGATAGTTTAGATGAATTAGAGCAATTTTTTGAAACAAAACACAATATTGATTTTAAAAATATAGCTTTAGCGTATAATCTCACCTATTTTTCTGCAAATAATGCTGAAACTTTAGCAACAGAATTTAAAAAGTTTATTGCCCATAACAAACAAGCCAGTATTTTAGAAATAAATACTAAAAATTGTTCTAATTCAGACAGTTTAAGGCATTATTTTGATTACTTGAAAGATAATATATCTACAGATAAATTGTAAATTTACGTTTATGAATAGCACTGAACCTACCATTAATCCCGTTGTAAAACTTGAAAAAGCCAATATTTATCAAGATAAATCATTGATTTTAAACGAAGTAAATTTACACATCAACTCGGGGGAATTTGTTTACTTAATAGGAAAAACAGGCAGTGGCAAAAGTTCATTACTAAAAACTTTATATGCTGATTTACCGCTACAAAACGGCAATGGTTTTGTAAACAATTTTGATTTATGCAAGCTTAAAAGAAAAGATATTCCCATGCTTAGAAGAAGCATAGGTATTGTTTTTCAAGATTTTGAATTGCTAATGGATAGAAATGTAAATGAGAATTTATCTTTTGTATTAGAAGCAACAGGCTGGCAAGACAAAAAGAAAATGCAAAATAGAATAGACCAAGTTTTAAACCAAGTGGGGCTTACAACAAAACATTTTAAAATGCCTCACGAGCTTTCTGGTGGTGAGCAACAGCGAGTGGTTATAGCCAGAGCTCTTTTAAATCATCCGCCACTTATACTTGCCGATGAGCCTACGGGAAATTTAGATCCCAGCACTTCTGACGAAATAATGAAGCTACTTTTTAAGATAAACAAAGAGTCTGACACTGCTTTTTTAATGGCGACACACAATTATACTATACTTGAAAAATTTCCGGGGAAAATAATTAAATGTTCTTCTGGAACTATACAAGAAGAAGAAGGACTTTCTGTTTCAATAAACTAAATATGGATGTTTCTGTATTAATTCCTGTATATAATTACAATATTTCTACATTAGTTACTCAGTTAATTAATCAACTTGAAAAACTTAAACTAAACTTTGAAATTTTATTGATTGACGATTGCTCCGATTTAAGTTCTACTTATTTAAACTTAAAAGTAAATCAAAAAAATAATGTAAAATATGAAGTACTTACCGAAAATATAGGTAGAGCCGCCATTAGAAATTTGCTATTTAAAAATGCTAAATACGATTTTTGTATTTGCATAGATTGCGATATGCTTGTTGAAAATGAGCATTTTATCAATAATTATATCAAAGAAAATGAACAAAACTGCATTTTAGTAGGTGGACATTACTATCAAAAAGAAAAGCCAAAAGACAATAACCTATTTTTACATTGGAAATATGGTACATCAATAGAAAGTAGAGGTAAAACTTCCTTTATGTCAAGTAATTTTGCTTGCAATAAAAATACATTTGAGCAAATAAAATTTAATAACTCATTAAAAAACTACGGGCATGAAGATACTTTGTTTGGCATTTTAGCTAAGGAAAAACAAATAGAAATAAAACAAGTAAACAATCCTTTGCTTCACAGTGGAATAGAAACCAATACTGTTTTTTTAGAGAAACAAAAGCAAGCTGTTTTTAACTTAAAAGCCTTGTATAAAAGTAAGTTTTATTCAAAAAAATTGAAAAAGCACATTAAACTTATTAGCTATGCTAATATTCCTTTTTTGGGAAAAACACTAAAACCCTTAGAACCTTTATTATTAAAAAATTTAAAAAGCATAAAGCCAAATTTATTTAACTTGCAGTTACTGAAAATTATTTGGTGGAATAAAAATTAAAAATATGAAAGTAGCATTGTTAGGATATGGCAAAATGGGTAAAACGATAGAACCTATTTTGATAGAAAGAGGACATGAAGTAGTACTAAAAATAACTGCTGAAAACATTGATAAACTAACTTCAGAAAATTTAAAGAAAGCAGATATTGCCATTGAGTTTTCAAGGCCTGAAAGTGCTGTAAAAAACTACGTTTTGTGTTTTGAAAACAATATTCCTGTGGTTTCGGGGACTACTGCGTGGCAAGCGGAAAAAGAATTAGTTTTCTCTTCTTTAAAAAAACATAATGGTACTTTTTTTTATGCTCCAAATTTTAGCATTGGTGTCAATATTTTTTTTAAAATAAATGAAGTACTTGCCAAATTAATGAATAAACAAAATAGCTACGATGTGGAAATGGAAGAAATTCATCATACTCAAAAGTTAGATTCGCCAAGTGGAACAGCCATAAAAACTGCTGAAATAATTTTAAATGAGTTAGAAAACAAAAAAAGCTGGCAAGAAAATAAAACAGATACTAAAGAAAATTTATTGATAAAAACATTTAGAGAAGAAAATGTACCCGGCACTCATAAAGTTCGTTATTTTTCAGATGTAGATGAACTCACTTTTGAGCATGTTGCTTTTTCTCGCAAAGGTTTTGCTTTAGGAGCCGTTTTAGCAGCCGAATGGGTTGTAAATAAAAAAGGCTATTTTGAAATGAAAGATATGTTAAACCTATAAACTATTTTAGTTTGCTCAACGCATCTTTAATTCTTGTAGCAGCTTCTGTTAAATCTTTTTCGCTGGCGGCATAAGAAATACGCAAACAATTTTCATCTCCAAAAGACTCTCCGCCTACTGTAGCAACATAAACTGTTTCTAATAAATAAAACACTAAATCTGTAGGGCAAGTGATAGTGTATTTTTCGTAAGATTTACCAAAATAAGCACTTACGTCCGGAAAAATATAAAATGCTCCTTCAGGCACATTTAGCTTTAATCCTTCGGCTTCTTTTAGCATATTTAGCATTAAATCTCTACGCTTTAAAAAGCTATCTCTCATTTTAAAAGTAGCCGTTAATGGACTATTTAATGCCACTACCGATGCTGCCTGTGAAATAGAACTTGCCCCGGACGTAAATTGGCTTTGCAATTTAGAGCAAGCTTTAGCCAACCACAAAGGAGCTCCCATATAGCCTATTCTAAAGCCTGTCATGGCAAAACCTTTACTCATACCATTAACTGTAACTACCTGATTTTTAACAGCTTCTATTCTTCCTATACTAAAATGAGCTTCTCCTGTAAAATTGATATATTCATATATTTCATCGCTTACCACTATTAAATTAGGATATTTAGCAATAACTAATGCCAATTCTTCTAACTCTTTTTGGCTATACAAAGAACCTGTAGGATTGCATGGCGAGCTAAAAATTAACAACTTAGTTTTATCAGAAATATTAGCTTCCAGTTCTTGCGGTGTTATTTTAAAATCGTTTTCTATTGATGTTTTAATAATTACTTTTTTAGCATTGCACATATCTGCTATACCTGCATAACTTACCCAAAAAGGAGCTGGTAGCAACACTTCATCGCCCTCATTTAATATACACAAAGCTATATTAGCAATAGTTTGCTTAGCTCCACAAGAAACCACTATTTGGTCTGTAGTAAATTCTAAATTATTATCTCTTTTAAATTTATCAACAATAGCTTTTCTTAATTCTACTGTGCCAGGCACAGGCGTGTATTTTGTGTCGCCATTAGCTAATGCTTCCACTGCCGCATCTTTTATATGTTGTGGAGTATCAAAATCGGGTTCGCCTATTGTAAGGCTTATTACATCTTTGCCCTGAGCTTTTAAATCTCGGGCTTTTTGAGCCATTGTTATGGTTTCAGAAGGTGGCACTCTGTTTATTAAATTAGATAACTCCATTAATGTTTATTATTTTTCGCAAATATACATTCAAGAATACTAATGTTATCCACTAATTTATCACAAACTTTAATTAGATTTTTTCTGTTTAGATAAAAAGTTAAAAATTATTCTATAAATTAGTATTGACAAAAATAAGCTTATGGGAAAATATCAAGAGCAACATCAAACCGATGTATTAACGATAGAAAAAGAGCTAAGCACCAGCAATTTAGTAGTATATAACGATGAAGTAAATACTTTTGACTGGGTAATAGAAACACTTATAGAGGTTTGTAAACACACTTATGAGCAAGCAGAGCAATGCTCAATTTTTATACACACACAAGGTAAATATGCGGTAAAAGAAGGTAGCTTAAAAAAGCTTCGCCCTATGCGAGATGCCATTATAGAAAGAGGCATACAAGCTACTATTGAGTAATTACTTAGAAAGCAATTTTTTCAATAAGCTGATAAATCCACTTACTAATCCTCCGCTCTCGTTTTTATCTTGATTGCTACTATTATCGCTATTTTCGTTTGACATTTTATGCTATTTTACATAAATGTACACTTTAATATCTAATAAAACAAACACAATGTAACTTACTGTTAATCGTTTTAATAGTTACAAAACCATTATGCTAAAATCTATCTCTTATCTTTAATATTAGTTAGACGCTATGATTAAACGCATTTTAATAATTTCTACTGCCGTTTTCTTCATTTCCTTTTTAGGGTTTGGTTTGTATATTTATTTGAACAAAAACTTTATAAAAAATCAAGTAATTAATGCCATTAATAAAGAATTGGATGCCAAAGTAAATGTTAACGGAAAAATTGATTTGACTTTATTTGAAGCTTTCCCTAAAATTACTTTAAAATTTGAAGAAGTATATATTGAAGATAAACTTAGGAAAAATGACACTTTAGCATTTTTAAACACCATTCAACTCAGCATAAATCCGTTTAGTATTATTAAAAAAGATTACTCTATAGAAGGTATAAAACTTCACAAAGGCTTTGTTCACTTATATATGGATGAAAATGGACAGCAAAATTTTGATATTGTAAAATCTAATAACGAAGAAAATAAAGAATCTTCTATTTTGAATTTAAAAAGTGTAGTATTAGAACAAATAGAATTAGAATATTTGGATAAACCCAACTCTATTTTTAACCACAGTTATACCGAAAAAAGCGAAATAAAGGGCATTTTTGAACAAAAAGATTTTAAAATCACTATAAATATTCAGCATCTTTTAAATAAAAATTTTACTATTAACGAAACAGATATTTTAAATGGTAAAAACCTAAAAGGTTCTGTGAAAATAGTATTTAATGAAAAAGAAAATTGCTATGTTTTTGATCAAAATTCTATAAAAATTGAAAATAATAATGCCGAAATTACTGGAAAATATTGCAATGCGAGCAACACTATTGAACTCAATGCAAAAATAAAAGGCACTTCACTAAACGATGCTTTAAATCTTGTTCCTAAAAAGTGGTTGACTATACAAGATTACTCCGGAAACGGAGATTATTTTTTAAATGCTTCGGTAAATGGAAATATTGATAATCTAAAAATAAATGCCGATTTTGAACTTAAAAAAGGAAATATAAACCTTAGTAAAGAAAATTTAAAGCTAAGCAATGTTTCTGTGAAAGGAAACTACAACAACCTGAAACATAAAAACGGGAGTTTAAATCTTCAATCATTTTCTTTTAGCACTTTAAATTCAAATTTTAGTGGCAGTTTAAACTACCCAAATATAGATAAAACCGAATTTCAAACTCAAATAAAAGCTACTTTAAATAAAGAGTTGCTTAATACATATTTGAATGAGCATTTTAATTTTACGGATGGAAATATTAGTATTAATAATTTGCTTCTTGACATTTCGGAGCGAGAAAATGGGAAATGGAAAATAAATAATGTTGACGGAAATATTTTAATAAATGAAATAAAAGGACAAGCCGTAAAAATCAATTTGCCAGTTAGTTGCTCTGGAGAATTTTCGGGAACAAAAAATTACCTGACAGTTCTAAATCTTAAAACACTTTTTGGGAAAAATGACATAGAATTTGACGGAGAAATAAAAAATTTATTAGAACAAATAATAAATAATGATTATTCTCAGCCATTAGGTGTTTTTGGTAAATTGAATAGCAATTTCTTTAACCTAAATGATTTTATTGCCTCAAATACTACCAATACTTCTGAAGAAAACAATACTAAACAAATAATTTTTCCTTCTATAAACGGAAAAGTAAATGTAGAAATTAAAGAGTTTGTATATCAAAAATTAAACTTAAAAAACTTAAATTTAAACTGCTTAGCCAATGGCACAACTTACCAATTTAACATAGCTCCAATAGATGCTTTAGGCGGTACTTTTAATGGCACTTTAGTGAGCAATATAATAGGCAATAACGATTTAGAAATTAACTTAAACGGTTCAACAAAAAATATACAAGTAAGCCAACTTTTTGACGCTTTTGACAACTTTGGTTTAGAAGATTTAAAAAGCAACAATATAAAAGGAAGCCTTACGGCTGATTTTGCATTAACTTCTGTTTGGAATAATTTTAGCGATTTTAACAAAGATAAATTTATTATGAGCAGTAAAATACTACTGCAAAATGGCGAATTAAACAACTACAAACCCTTAATGAGTTTAAGCAATATGCTTGATATCAATCAATTATCAAACCTAAGGTTTGAAGATTTATCTACCAACATTATTATAGAAAAAGGTATAATTTATTTGCCTTCTACAGAAATAAAAAGTAATTTATTGAGTTTAAAAGCTGGTGGCACACATACTTTTAATAATGAAATAGATTATAAAATAATTTTAAATTTGAAAAACTTACTTGCCGCAAAATTTAAGACCAAAGAAGCCAACAAAGAAAACTATGTAAATGACGTAACGGGCGGAATAAATATTTTTATAAGCATTACAGGCACCGTAGATAATCCTATAATAAAATACGATAAAGAAAGTGTACGCAAAAAAATAAAGCAAGACTTTAAAGATGAAAAACAAGAATTTAAAGACTTATTTAAAAAGAACCAGAAAAGCGAATTTGAAGAAGACAAAATAGAATTTGAAGAATTTAATACCGAAGAATATTTAGAATGGGAAGAGGAATAACTATTAATTATTAATGTTTAATGGTTAATGTTTAATTAATGTATTAGCACTAAGAAAGTAAGTAAAAATGGATATTTATCAACGAAAATCAAGAATTAAATTCCTAATAATAATAGCGGCAATATTAATAGCTATTGCTTCGCTGTGGTACACGGGCAGATTGGCTAAAAAAATAGCCGATGAAGAAAAAAGCAAAGTTATACTTTGGGCTCAAGCCTTAGAAAAAAAGGCTAACTTGGTTAAACTTACGGGCAACTTATTTAAAAAAATAGGCGATGACCAGCGTACAGATATTGAAAATTGGGCAGATGCCACCAGCTTACTTTTAAGAACAGACGATATGGAATCGCTTTCCTTTTTGAGTAAACTTATAATAGGGAATACCAATATTCCTGTTATTCATACCGATGCCGATAATAAAATAATAGACTATAGAAATATAGATTTTAAAGCAAATATAGACACCACATACTATGTAGATAGCTTGTTAAATTCAGAAGCATTTCAAACCTACAAACCTGTAGAAATTAATTATATAAGTGGCAAAAATTTTATCTATTACAGCGATTCTAAAATATTTTCTGAACTCAAATTAACTTTTAAAGACTTAACAGAGTCTTTTATTGATGATATTGTAGCTAACTCCGCCTCTCTGCCTGTTTTATTGGTAGATAATAACAATAAGGTAATAGCCAGCGGAAACATTGATGAAAAAGATTTACTGCCCGAAAATATAGCTACTACCATTTCAAATATGGCTAAAGAAAACCAGCCTGTACAGTTAGATTTAGGCGATTCAAGTACCAAAACTTTATATTACCAACATTCTACTATTTTAAAGCAGTTAAAAGCATTTCCTTTTATTCAATTATTCTTATTTGGTATATTAATAGCCGTAGCATATTTAGGTTTTAGCAGTGCCAGAAATGCTGAGCAAAACAGAGTTTGGGTAGGCATGGCTAAAGAAACAGCACACCAGTTAGGCACGCCTATTTCATCTTTGAGTGCTTGGGTAGATTATTTAAAAGAAATGCCCGAAGAAGCATCAAAATCTAACTTTATAAATGAAGTAGAAAAAGATGTAAACAGACTAACACTTATAGCAGAACGTTTCTCTAAAATAGGTTCAAAATCGGATTTGCAAGCCCTAAAAGTTAGAGAAACACTTGAAAAAATAGTAGCTTACATGGACAAACGCAGCTCAGACAAAGTTACTTTCAGTATAGAAATGGAAAATGAAGATTTACAATTTAATATAAACGAAGCTTTATTTAACTGGGTTATAGAAAACCTTATAAAAAATGCCTTAGATGCCATGGAAGGCGTAGGAAATGTAACTATCAGGGCTTTTGAATCAAGCAAAAATATAGTAGTAGATGTAATGGACACGGGCAAAGGTATTCCCAAAAATAAATTTGAAACCGTATTTCAACCCGGCTATAGCACCAAAAAACGTGGCTGGGGTTTAGGACTTTCTTTAGTAAAAAGAATTATTGACAATTATCACAAAGGCAAAATTTACGTTAAAGAATCCTCTGAAAAAGGAACCACTTTTAGAATAAAGCTGCCCAAAGCATAAACTTTTTTAGCCCTAAAGAATTGACTATCTTTGCAAAACCAAACAATTATAAATTTATAAAATGACAGAAAACGTGCTAAGTAAAACCGAACAGGCAATAGCCATGGAAGATAAATATGGAGCTCACAACTACCACCCTCTTCCTGTAGTATTAAAAAAAGGCAAAGGTGTATTTGTGTGGGATGTAGAAGGAAAAACTTATTTTGATTTCTTATCGGCATATTCTGCTGTAAACCAAGGACACTGCCACCCACGAATTATAAATGCCTTAAAAAAACAAGCTGAAGAATTAACCTTAACTTCAAGAGCATTTTATAGCGAAGCACTTAGCGAATACGAAAAATACATAACAGCCTACTTTGGCTACGACAAAGTTTTGCCCATAAATACAGGTGTAGAAGCTGTAGAAACTGCTTTAAAATTATGCAGAAAATGGGCTTATGAGAAAAAAGGAATTCCGCTTAACCAAGCTAAAATTATTATGGTAGAAGGAAATTTTCATGGAAGAACCTTAGCCGTAATTTCTGGAAGTACCGACCCCGATAGTCGCGGTGGTTTTGGTCCTTATTTGCCCGGTTTAGAAATAATACCTTACAACAATGTTGACGCTTTAGCTAAAGCGGCTAAAGACCCCAATGTAGCAGGATTTTTAGTAGAACCCATACAAGGAGAAGCAGGTGTTTTTGTTCCAGATGAAGGATATTTAAAAAAATGCTTTGAAATATGCAAAGAGAACAACATTCTTTTTATAGCAGATGAAGTACAAACAGGATTAGCACGAACAGGGAAAATGCTTTGTGTTGACCACGAAAATATAAAACCGGATATTGTTATTTTAGGTAAAGCACTTTCGGGAGGTGTTTTTCCGGTAAGTGCCGTTTTAGCCAATGATGACATAATGCTTTGCATTAAACCGGGCGAGCATGGTTCTACTTATGGCGGAAATCCATTAGCGTGTAAAGTGGCTATAGAGGCTTTAAAAGTTATAAAAGATGAAAGCCTTCAAGATAATGCTAAATATTTAGGGCAATATTTTAGACAGGAAATAGCAAAAATTAAACATCCATTGTTAAAATTAGTAAGAGGAAAAGGCTTGCTAAATGCTGTAGTTATAAACGATAGTGAAGATAGCGATACTGCTTGGAAAATATGTTTAAAACTAAGAGATAACGGACTATTAGCTAAACCTACACATGGGAATATTATACGTTTTGCTCCACCGTTAGTTATAACCAAAGCACAACTTGATGAGTGCATAGCCATTATAAAAAAGACATTTGAAGAGTTTTAAAAAATGTTAGCAAAAATATAAGAATATTTACCCTAAAAGAGCGGTAAACTTGCACTAAAAAAAGAAAGGTTCGGAGCATTTTCTCCGAACCTTTCTTTTTTTTAATGGGTGGCTGATGGGATTCGAACCCACGACCAATGGAACCACAAACCACTACTCTAACCAACTGAGCTACAGCCACCATAAAAATGGAGTGCAAAGATAAACAATATTCATTTATTGTTTCCAAATTATGCTTACAATTTTTTATCGCCTATTTTTTTATTAGTTTATTTAGATTAATTCAAAATAAGGCTTATCTTTGTCATTCCATTGTAAAATATTTAATAAAAAACATAAAAATGAGTAAAGAAAAAAACTTTGTAGCCATTAATTATATAACTTGTAAAGACCATTACAAAGAAAGATTTGAAGAACTTTTTGCTTCTCGTAAAGGTGCTATAGATAAAATGCCGGGATTTCAAGAAATGGAAGTTTTAAAACCTATGAGTGATGAAGGCGAAACAGTTTATTTAATAATGAGCCATTGGGAAAGTGAAGATGCTTTTAAAGATTGGACTAAAAGCGAAGCCTTTTTAGAAGGTCATAAGCGTGGTTTTGAAGATTTAAAACAAGCAAAAATGAGAGGAGAAGAAGCTCCTATGAGCTCATCTTTTAAAACTTATGAAGTTATATCAAGATAATACTATGAGTGAAACTCAAATACAAGAAGAAAACAAAGAAGCCCAAAATAAATCTGTTTCTTGGCTTAAAAGACTCGGTTTTGCGGGCTTCATGTTTTTCTTTTTAAAAGGTATGGGCTGGATAGTGCTGGCTGTTATTGCTTGGATTTGGGGACCGGAAGCTATAGTAGAAATTAAAAATTTCTTTGCTAATTTATTTTAGCATTTTCAATTTTTTCTCCCAATTTTCTAATTCTGCTACTGAAACGGCTATCTTTTTTTCTACCACTTCTTTAAGTTTTAAAGAGCCTTTTGAATTGCCAAAGAAAGACATATTCTCCTCATAGCGGTTTATTTCTTCCTTTAGTTTTTCTATTTTTCCCTGCACAAAACGTCTTTCAGATTTTAATTTAGAACCGGCATTATCATCTTCTTTTATAGCTTCTATCTTAGCTTTAAATTTTATATTTTGTATAGATTCGCCTTGTAATTCTAATTTTTTAGCCGCTTTTTGTACAGATGCATTAAATAAATTATCGGCATTCTTAATTTCTTTTTTAGGAACATAACCCACCGTTTGCCATTCTTTTATTAAAGCTTCCAATTCTGCTTTATTAGCACTTTCTGCTATTTTTTTAGCTATGTCATTTTTTACCTTTAAGTTTTCCTCTTGGCGGTCATCTAAAGTATCAAAATAATGTTTTTTAGCAGTAAAAAACTCATCACAAACTCCTCTAAATTTCTCCCAAAGCTCTTGGTCTTTCTTGTAAACCGTTTGTCCTATTTGCTTCCAATCGTTTTGTAGCTTAATAAACGCTTGCGTTGTATTTCTCCAATCTGTAGAATTTTTAATCTCCTCTGCTTTAGCAATTAATTTTTCTTTGGCATCTTCTATACGCTTGTTTTCATCTTTCAATGCTCCAAAATAAGTACTTGCCTTGCTCCTAACTTCATCTGTTAAAGCACTAAATTTCTCCCAAAGTGTGTCTTCTTTACCTTTTCCTGCATAATCTTCTGCTTTCCATTTATTGTGCAGTTCGTTTACTATATTGTTTACTTCACTCCACTGCTGCGGACTATTGTAGGTGTCTAATTCTGTATTTAATATTTCTAACTGCCCCGCTAAATTTGTTTTGTTTTCTAAAGCCAATGCCTGCTTATCTCGCATTGCCTGATAATGCTCTTTTATTTTTTCATAAACAGCATTAACATTATCCCAATACCTATTTTTTAAGTTTTCCCACTGCTCATTGCTTGTTGGGCCTATTTGATCCCATTTGCTTTGCAGTTCCTTAACAGTTTGCTCCATCTTTTTAATAGATGGCTGATTTTGAAGTTGTTGCAACTCATCTATAACGGCATTTTTTTGCTCGCCATTCTTTTTAAAATCGTAAGATTTAAGCTCATTAAAAATGTCAACATTATAGTAAAATTTATCTCGGTACAAACTATAATCAGACTGTAGTTCCTTAAAGTTTGCTTTATTTACTTCGCCAGTAGCATCCCAATTATCTCTTATTTCATAAAACTTTTGAAAAGCACTTCCTGCATTTTGCATTCCACTTTCTACCAAAGTTTTAAGTTCTTCTAATAAAGCTTTTTTAGTTTCAAAATTCTCTTTTTCTTCTTTTTTCTTTTGGGCTTTTGCTTTGTCTAAATTATCGTTGTATATATTTTTTAGCTCAACAAATCTATTATCTAATGGATTAGAAACAAATTCAAATTTTTCGCCTTCTTCTTTATCTTCTTTGTTATAAAAAGCCTTTTCTTGCAAATCTTTTTCTGCTCTCGTCAATTCAGAAAAATTATTCATTAAATTTTTCACTTCCTTTCTCACAGAAAATGCATCTTCATTTTTAGCTAAAACTTCTAACTGCCCAATAATATCTTCTTTAGATAAATTTTCTCTTATCTCTTCTTTTGCCTCAGCTTCTTTTTGTTCTATTAATTCTTCTTTTTCTTGTTCTTCCATTGCCCAAATTATAGATTATCAATTATTTTTTACTATCTGCGTATCCAAATACTTTTTGTAGTAAATCTGTACTTCTTGAACTCACATTTTCTCTTATTTGCAGTTCTTCTTTTGCTACCATTTTAAATAAACCGTCTAAGGCTTTTTGTGTAACATAAGCTGTTAAATCCGGATTTACATCTTCTACCAAAGGAATTTGGTTATATCTTGTTACTACTTCGCTCCAATAAGTTGTAGCATTTACTTTGTTTAAACTATTTTGTATAACTGGCGTAAATTTAGATTGTAGCTGACTATAAGTTGCTTTGTTTAAATAATTTGTAGCGGCATCATTGCTTCCCAAAAGTATGTTCATGGCATCATTAAAAGTCATTTGCTTAATAGCCGAAACAAAAATAGGTGCTGCTTGCTTAGCGGCATCTTCTGCGGCTCTGTTTAACGATACCACTGCTTTATCTACCATACTGCCCAAACCCATTTGACGTAGTGTGTTTTCTACTTTTTGTGCTTCTGGTGGAAATAAAATTTTAACCAAAGAATTTCCGTAATAGCCGTCTGTTTTAGCCAAACGATTAGCTCCTGCGGAAATACCTACTTCTAAAGCCTGCTTTAGTCCTCCGCTAACTTCGCTACTGGTGGGTGTAGTGCTGCTGCCCGTTAAAACATCACTTGCTCCTTGTAAAAGTTGCTGTGCAGATTCGCATCCACTTGTTAAAAGTGCCAATGCAAATAAAATGGATAAAAATTTCTTAGTCATTATTTTTAATTTTGTTCAAGTATTTGTTTTCAAAAACATTGCCAAAATTAAGAATTTAAAATGAAAGTTAGCATAATAACCATAGGAGACGAAATATTAAATGGTACAACCATCAACACCAATAGTGCCTTTTTAGGCGAAATTTGCACCTTGCACGGGCTTGAAATTATAGCCGGGCACGCTGTACCCGATACCAAAACAGGTATTACTAATGGCATAAAAACAGCATGGCAAAACGCTGATATTATATTAGTAACCGGTGGCTTGGGCCCTACTAAAGATGATATAACCAAAGAAACACTTGCCTCATTTTTTAATTGCGAAATGGTTTTTAACCCTTCGGTATTCAAAACTATAGAAGATTATTTTGCTAAAAGAGGGAAAAAACAAGTGGAATTAAATAGAAAACTTGCCTATATACCCGAAAAATGTGAATTGATAACTAATGAAAAAGGAACAGCCTTTGGTATGTGGTTTAAAGAAAAAAACAAAGTTTTAGTTTCTATGCCTGGAGTGCCACACGAAATGAAATTTATGTTTGAAAACCATATTTTGCCCAAAATAAAAAGTAGTTTTTCATTGCCTACCATTATTAATAAATACATAATGTGCTCGGGAATTGGAGAAAGTAGAATTTATGAAAAAATAGAAGATATAGAAAATAGCTTACCACCGCACATTAAATTAGCTTATTTGCCCAGTTTAGGATATGTAAAACTACGACTTACCTACAAAAATGAAACTAAAGACACTGAAAAAGAACAAGAACTAATTTATTTTCAAAATGAAATAGTAAATAGAATAAAAAAGTACGTTTTTAGCCTTAATGAAAATGATAATTTAGCCAATGTAGTAGGCAAATTATTACTTGAAAAAAAAGCAACTGTTTCTACAGCCGAAAGTTGTACGGGCGGCTATATTGCTCATTTGCTAACAAGCAATGCAGGAAGTTCTGCATACTACGAAGGTTCTGTAATAGCCTATAGCTATGATGTTAAAAAAACAGAATTGGGCGTACAGCAGCAAACTTTAGAAAAATATGGAGCCGTAAGTGAAGAAACAGTAAGAGAAATGCTGGAGGGTTTATTAAAGAAAACAAATACAACTTACGGTATAGCCGTTAGTGGTATAGCAGGCCCGGGTGGTGGCTTGCCCGGCAAACCCGTAGGCACAGTTTGGATAGCCGTGGGAGATAAAAATAATATGACCATAAAGAAATTTGAACTGACAAAAGAAAGGACATACAATATTAAAATATCATCTCATACGGCTTTAAATATGCTAAGGAATTTCATTTTAGAGAGCAACTAAATGTAATAATCATCACAAAGTATAAAAATTGCATTTTTTACCTTTATTAAAAATTTACTTAGATGCATAATTATACTAAAACAATTATTTTTTCTTTTCTACTGGTCATTACTTTTTCGGTTGCCAAATCTCAGCAAAACTTAAACCTAAGCCTTGAACCTTTAACTATACAAAATTTAGGAGGCATACAAGCTTACGCCTTTGGGCAGTATAATGGAAAATGGCTTATAGTAGGCGGTCGCCTTGATGGTTTGCACCAAAGACAACCTTTTGCTGCTTTTGATATAGCCGGACACAATACTAATATTTATGTTGTTGACCCCGAAAACCAACAAATATGGACTTCAAGTATCAGTGCTTTGCCTACAAGCATAAGCGAACAACTAAGTTCTACCAATATGCAATTTATACAAGAAGGCAATTATTTATACTGCATTGGTGGCTATGGGTATAGCAATACTTTTAGCGACCATGTAACCTACAATTCTTTGACTGCTATAGATGTACCCAATACCATTAATGCTATTATCAACGGTACAAATTTTACTTCATTTTTTAGACAAATAAATGATAACGAATTTCAAGTTACAGGAGGAAGATTAGACAAAATAGGTCAAAATTATTATTTGCTTGGAGGTCAAAATTTTATAGGAAGATACAACCCCATGGGACCAAATAATGGACCCGGTTTTATTCAAGAATATACTAACGAAATTAGAATATTTACCATAACTGATGACGGCACAAATATCAACATCACACATTTATCTCCTTATACCGATACTGTAAATTTGCACAGAAGAGATTATAATGCTCTGCCCCAAATAATGCCTAATGGCAAAGAGGGTATCACAATGTTTTCAGGAGTGTTTCAATATATTGCAGATGTTCCTTTTTTAAACTGTGTAAATATTGATTCTTCGGGTTATACCGTAAACAATAATTTCCAACAGTTTTACAATCACTATCACTGCCCGGCTATACCGCTATATACTGAGCAAAATAATATGATGCACAATGTATTTTTTGGAGGAATAGCTCAATACTACGATAATAACGGTACTTTAGTACAGGACGACAATGTGCCTTTTGTTAACACGATAGCCAATGTAACAAGAGATGCAAACGGCACTATGTTAGAAACAAAATTAAATATTGAAATGCCTAACTTACTGGGTGCAAGTGCAGAATTTATACCTAATTTGAATTTAAAACATTATGAAAATGGCGTAATTAAATTAGATAGCATACCAAATCAAAAAACACTCTTAGGCTATATTTATGGAGGCATTGCCAGTACTGCTCCTAACATATTTTTTATAAATGACGGCACGCAGAGTAGTGCCAGCAATGTAATTTATAAAGTATTTATAGAACAAACAGACACAACAGGAATTGCTATTTATAATACTATAAATGATATTAAACCTATACTTTACCCTAATCCAAATAAAGGATTATTAAATATTAATTTCAGCACTAAAACTAAGAACGAAATTAAAATAGATATTAAAAACGTAGAGCAAAAAATAGTGTATTCTAATACCGTAAAACCAAAAAATATTGGCGAAAATGCCATTACACTAACATTAAACAATCTATTAACTGACAATATTTATTTTATTGATTTAATAATAGACGGGAAAGCACATACTCAAAAGTTGATATTAAATAAATAGGGTTTTTAATTACAGAATAGTCATATAAAGTCTGAAAAATAATTTCACATTCCATAATGTTCCCCCACCTGAAAAGGAGGGGGAAAGGGGTGGTTCTATAAAAGTATGTGAAATTATTTTTTGGACACAATATAAATAAGAAAAGCTCTTAACAGTTTTTTTTGAAAAATACATAATATCTTTTGTATCTTTACTAAACAAACCAATCCCTTATGCTAAAGAACAGAGATCCATACGAGTTTCCCAAAGACGAATTAAAGCAAGAATATAATAAATATACGAATGACGACCATGAGGTATGGCAAATTTTATATTCAAGACAGGAAGAAGCACTAAAAGACAATGCTACCAAAGATTTTTTTGAAGGTATGAAACTCTGTGGTTTTGCCAGCGATAAAATACCACATATAGAAACCGTAAACGATAACTTACTTAAAGCCACAGGCTGGCAAACTTATGTAGTACCAGGTTTAATAGCAGATAAACCATTTTTTCAATTTTTGGCAAACAAACGTTTTCCAGTAACCACTTGGATAAGAAAAAAGCACGAATTAGAATATCTTGAAGAGCCGGATATGTTTCATGACGTATATGCCCATGTGCCACTATTGAGCATACAAAGTTTTGTAGATTTTGTGCAAGGACTGGCAAAAATAGCTTTAAAGCACATAGAAAATGCCGAAGCAGTAGAATTATTGAGTAGATTGTATTGGTTTACCGTAGAATTTGGTTTAATAAATGAAGACAATCATTTAAAGATATACGGAGCAGGCATTTTATCTTCCATTGGAGAGTCAGATTACTCGGTACACGATAAAAACGTACCACGCTACCCGTATGATGTACGCCATATTTTTAGAACACCCTACTACAAGCACGATTTTCAAAAACAATATTTTGTTATTGACAGCTATGAACAGCTTTACGAAAGCTTAGACCATATTGAAGAAATATTGGAAGATGAGCTTGAAAAAGAAAATGTGAAAATTAACAATTAAACACTAAAAATTACTACTACTTCCCTCTCCTACTTCATCTTCTATTATTAAACCATTTTCGCAGTATGGTTTCATTTCTGTTTGTATAAAATGTTGTACTTCTTTCTCTATATTTTTAGGATAAAGTACGTGCAAATTTGGTCCGGCATCTAAAGTAAAGCAAACGGGCAATTTTGTTACTTCTCTAAATGCTCTTAACTTATTAATTAAGGTAATAGTATTGGGCTGCATTAAAATAAAACTGGGGTTAGATGTCATCATTAAAGCATGAAGCGTAAGTGCCTCCTCCTCTACTATTCTAATAAAACTATCCATATCGGCATTTTTCATTGCCAGCATTAAAGTGGCTAAATTATCATTAGCTTGCTTAAATCTAACTTCAGCAAAAGGATTATTTTCCATTAATTGATGCCCTGCACTGCTACTTACCGATTTTTCTTTTGCAGAAGCTATTAAAATACTGTTTTTAAATGTATGAAATATTTTATCTACCTCATGGCTAACATCTATAGCGTATAAATCTGAGCTTTTTACAAAATCTGTATGCTTGCCCCACATAGCTAATTTAGGATAGACAGAACGAGAAGCCGAACCACTTGCTAAACGACTTAAGTAAGATGCTTTTTGTTTAAAATCTTCGTTGTTGTTAAGGTTTTGAAACAAAGTGTTTTCTATTTCGCATAAAGCACAGCATAAAGCCGACATTGCAGAAGCTGAAGAAGCTATGCCTGCCGAATGAGGAAAGGTATTTAATGAATGTATCTCATAATCTAACTCTACATAAAAAGGACTAACATCTGCTACGCTTTTTATAAATTTTTCTATACGTTTTTCAAAAGCTTCATTTCTTTTGCCCTCAAAAAACAACTTTACTTTACCACTTCCCTTAGCATAATGCACTTCCATTTCTGTTCGGGCATTTTTTAAAGTAAAACTTACCGATGGATTTTTAGGCAACTGATTTCCATATTTACCCCAGTATTTAACTAATGCAATATTTGATGGACTTTGCCATCTCACTTTTCCTTCAGTTTTTCCTTTAGCATTGCTCAATGTTAATGTTGCATTTTTTATTCCTTCCATATCATTTTATCAAAATTAAAAATCGTTTTATATCCTTTATTTTTAAAGTAATTTTCTACATACTGTGTGCCTTCATTACTAATTGCCATAATAAAATCGCCACCCCAAGCTCCTAAAGATTTACATTTTCCAGCAAAATCTGAAAATAAGCGACTATTTACACTTTCTATTTTCAATAAATTACTCATAACACTTTCATGTTCTGCTACAATTTGTATAGCATCTATAGTATTGGTACAGTTAATTAAAGATTCTGTCAAACTATTAAAATCGTCTATTGGTTTTTCAGTTTGTTTTAAGGTTTTATAATAAGCTATGGCTTCTCTTGAGTTTTGCTTTTGCTCTAAAAACACAAAAAAGGTATTTTTAGTCCAATTACTATTTAGAACTACAGATTTAGACTGCGTTTTATCATTAACATTATAAACTATGGGCGTATTTGCGGTAGCACATGCTATATCGTAGCCACTACCGCCAAATGTTTTTTCTAATAATTGATAAGCATCTACACCACTCCACTGCGAAAGCAAACTAATTAGTGTACTACTACTTCCCAAACCCCAATTATTTGGGAATTCTAAATAAGTTTTAAAAGAAAAATTTTTGTTGTAAAAAACTTCAGCATTTAGTTTTTCTATTTCTTTCAGAATAATAAATAATCGCTCTTCAAATTCATTTTTATCATCTTTAGGAAAATAGGTATTCAGCCAAAGTTCATCATTATTATTATAACTTTTCCACTCTATTTGATGTCGGTTATTTTCTAATGTTTGAACTTCTAATTTTTGCCCAAATTTGGTAGGCACAGCCAAAGTATTTGCTCCATCTAAAACTACATACTCTCCTGTAAGCATCAGTTTTCCATGAGCATAATATTTATTCATAAAAAAGGTTTATGCCGTTCTTATAAAATCAAGATACTCTCTAACTGCACTAAAAGAAACTACTTTATCTTTAAAGTAAGCAATGACTTTTTCCACCTCTTCTTCTGTGGCATGAAACTGACTTAAAATATTATTTAGGTGCATTTTCATGTGTCCGGCTTGTATGCCTGTTGTTGTTAGCGATTTTACGGCTGCAAAATTTTGAGCTAATCCTACGCAAGCCACTATTTTCATTAGTTCATGAGCTTTAGGATTACCCATTAATTCCATTGATTTTTTAGCCAAAGGATGTAAGCCTGTTAAACCGCCCACCGTACCTAAAGCTAAAGGTACTTCTATCCAAAATCTAAAAATATTATTTTTAATAGAGCAATGCGTTAAACTTCTGTAAGTACCTGTTTTGGCGGCATAAGTATGGGCACAAGCTTCTACGGCTCTAAAATCATTTCCTGTAGCTATTACCACGGCATCTATGCCATTCATTATGCCTTTATTGTGTGTAGTAGCTCGGTAAGAATCTATTTCTGCTATCTTAATAGCTTTCTCAAATTTTGAAGCAAATACTTCCGGTTTCATTGCTCCGTCATTAAAATATCCCAATTCTTGTATAGGGCAACTCACTTCTGCTCGCACCACACAATCTGGCGTATAATTAGAAAGAATAGACATTATTATTTGAACATCTTTTTCTTTTATAGTAAACTGTGGCGATAACTGAATTTCATCTATCAGAATTTCGGCAAAGCGTTCTAAGCAAGAATTGATAAAATTGGCTCCCATAGAGTCAACGGTTTCAAAACTACATTTTAGCTGGTATAAGTTTTCTTCTTTAGCCGTTAAATCAAGTAATTCTATATCCAAAACACCACCACCGCGTTTTTCCATGTTTTGAGTTATATCTTTTACACCCTCTATTAATTTAGTTTTTAACTGAGGAAAAAATGATTTTAACTTATCTCCATTCCCATTATAAGCAAAATGTACGTGTCCTAATTTTACAGAGTTAACTACCTCTGCTTTAAATCCACCTTTTTCGTACCAATATTTTGCGGCATTAGCACAAGCCGCCACTACAGAACTTTCTTCTGTAACCATAGGTACGGCATAATCATTTCCGTTTATTAAAAAATTAGGAGCTATACCAAATGGCATGTGAAAATTAGAAACTGTATTTTCGCTAAAACCTTCAAATACTTTTTGAGCTTCAACATTATCGTGCCAAAAGCTGGCAAAATCTTTAGCCAAATCAATAGGATTGGTATATAAAAAGTTTTGTGCCAACCATTGTATTTTTTCGGTTTTAGTCAGTTTTGAAAAACCTGATATCTTTTTTCCTTTAGACATGGTGCAAATTTACAAAGATTCTCAAATATACTAAATAGAGTTTGTACTAACTACAAAATTCGGACTATTTAAGTTTTAGTTTTTTTAGAAAATGGATTTATTATCAAATTAAATAATTATTTTCCATATATTTTTCCGTATGTGATTTTTTCATTTCGTATTTAAAATTCAATACTTTCAATCCGTATAATGTCAATTCTTGATTTGCTGTTATTTTACCATTTTCTGATGATACGGTCAAACTGTCTTTAAAAGACTTTATAAATTTAGTCCACAAGTTTCCATTTTTATCTTTTAGTAAAAAGTAAAAACCACTATCTCCAATTTTTCTTCCCGCTGATTTTAAAATTAATTCTCCATTTTTACCAACAATTGGTTGCAAGATTACTGTTGCACTTCCGTTTGGCAATGGAAAAATAGCTTTTATACAAACTTTTCCATTTGGGATTTTACAAGTTTCATAAACACCTGAATAGACTACTTGATTGGTTTGTTTAAATGTTCTTAACCAAATTGTTCGTTTTACTTTCTCTGTTGTTTTATCAGTTAGTTGAATAATCTCACTATTCATTGCTTTTGTATTGTTATTACTACTCAAAGGAATGTTTAGTTGTTCAAGCCTACTGCTAAAAAGTATTTTTAATAAATGCCCGAAAACTAGAAAAACAGGATTCCATTTTGTTGTTAATTTAAGCTCATAATTGCTGGTATTTTCATAAAAATCAATAACTTTTTTTGAAAGTCTATTTAATTCGGAAGAAGATAAATTTAGCTGCTCTATTGAATTTAAAAGTCCTTTGTTTTTATTAGATTTAAGGATTGATAAATCTTCCTTTTCTGCTAATTGGTTAATGAATTTTTCTCCAATTCCATTTGTGCTTCCAAATGGTCCTAAGAGCCATTTGTATTCTTGAGAATTAATTTTTTTCCCAAAAGCAATAACCCATTGTTGAGTAATCCAATCCTGAAAATTTTGTTTAATTGAGGCAAGTTCCACTGTTAGTAAAATGATTTAGTATAATTTCCTTTACCTTTCCAATCTCCGAATTCAGAAATAGGTTTAAATCTCAAAGTAGTAAATTCAAAATGAAAATTCTTTCTTTCTCTTTCTTTCATCGCATCAGCGTGCCTTTTTGGTTTGGGGATTTTACTATGACCATGAACCATTTCTTCCATTTCTCGTACGTTTTTCCAAATCGTGAAAGTTAAAATGGTGTTTGGAAACTTGAAAGCAGCAAGTGATAAAAGCGTACCTGAATGGTCTCTCACTAATTTTTCTACCGGTCTTCCCCAACGCAAAAATCGCGGAACTGCAAAAGGTTTCATCCGTGCTATTGTAACCGCTACAACAGGAAAATTAGGGTTTTCTATGATTTCTCTTTCTTTAGGAACTATATAACCCTTTATTTTTCCCCAATCTCTCATAAAACCTAAACGAATGTGCCAACCTTTTTTTATTAATCTACCAAATCTGTCATTTTCCAAGAAATTTTCAAGATCTTTCTCACTTTCCCATTGTGCAAATATTGCAACCTCTCTTATTAAAAAACGTTTAGCAGAAAAAATAGGCGAGCCTAAAATCATGGTAGTCATATATTCTGAATAGATAAGACCCTTTGTTTTCTCACTTACTAATTTTGAGAATAAACCTTTAATCGCTGTCCAAAGTGGAATTTTCACAAGATGAAAAGAAGATATGCTCATTTTTTTTGATTGGGAGTTTCTTGTTTTAAAGCAATACTACAAAATTGTCAAGTAATTTTAGTTGCAGTTTCTTACTTTTGTCTTGATACAAAAGTAACAAAAAATCAAGACTGTAATCAAAAATACTAAAATGTTATAAAACAGACGATGACAAATTAATGTATGCTCAATTTTAGTTTTCCTAAAGTATTTTTATTAGTAGGAGCATACTAATTTGTCTGTTTATTGTTTTATAATTTCATTCATTTTGGATGTCTGTTTTACACCATTTCTTAACGTACTTTTGATTAAGGTCATAAAAAACTGCCAAAAAAGAAACATCTACGTCTAATCTAAAACTTATAGCTCTTAATAGTACTTATTATCTCTTTTGGTACAAATTTGCTTACATCGCCATTGCCTTTTATTATTTCGCGTACTATGGTAGATGATATTGAGCCTAATTCTGCTTTGGCTAATATTAATATGGTTTCTAAATCTTCGTCCATAGCGTGGTTGAGGTGTGCTATGGTTTTTTCGTACTCAAAGTCGGCAGCAGAGCGTATGCCTCTTAGTATATAATTGGCTCCTTTTGTTTTACAAAAATTTATGGTTAAGCCTTCATAAGTGTCTATTTCTACATTTTTGTATTTTGAAAAAACTTTTTCTAAACACTTCATTCTTGTTGCTAAATCAAACAAATACTTTTTTTGCGTGTTTACGCCAATAGCTACAATAATTTTATCAAATAAAGGAACGGCACGCTTTACTATATCTTCATGTCCTATGGTTATGGGGTCAAACGAACCCGGAAAAACAGCTATTTTACTCATAATTATTCTTTTCCTGCATTGGTAAAGATACTAAAAATGGTTTGCCCATATTTTTTCTTCTTATAAAAATGCTTGTGATTTTTAAAATTGTGCTGCGGATTATGTTCTAAAATAAACCAGCCTTCACCCTCTACTAAATTATATTCAAATATTAAATCGGGTATTTCATCTAAATTAGGTAAAGGATATGGTGGCCCTGCAAATATTAAATCATACTGCCTATTAGCTATCGGTATAAATTTAAAAATATCCATAGCTACCACCTGCATTCCTTCTATTTCTAATTCATCTCTTGTTTTTTCTATAAAATTGACACAAGGCGGGTGCATTTCTACGGTGGTAATATCGGTACAGCCTCTTGATGCCATTTCAAAAGACAACTGTCCTGTTCCACCAAATAAATCTAAATAAGCTATTTTATCAAAATTGTAATAATTATTTAGCGTATTGAATAAGGCTTCTTTAGCTATATTAGTAGTAGGTCGTGTAGGGGCAAACTCGGGCGTTTTTAAAAATCTTCCACCATATTTTCCTGCTATAATTCTCATATACACAAATTATAATGATGAACAAAATAATGAGCTGGCATAGCCTCTACATGACTACTGTAGTTTATTTTATTGGTTCGCTCTAAAGGACTTAAAAACTTTATGTAGTTACTTAATAATTCTATTTTTTCTCCTCCTGCTTCAAAAGCTCCACTGTAATAAACCTGAGTTCTTTCGGTATTCAAATTTAACTCTTGCATTACATTTAAAGTATAGTAAACCACATCTTCTGCTGTGGCTATTTCAAAAGTATTGTGGAACTTTAAGGCATTTTCGCTCCATAAACTAACATCTAATTTATTTAATGATAAATGTACATTAAAAATAGAATTGGCTTTACTGTACGATGTTAGCATGTCTATTAATACAGCATTAATATGTACAAATTTTATGTTAGGAAAAAGTTCTGTAAAAGCATTTTCTACATAAGTAGGATAAGCAAAAACCAAATTATAGACCGTAGATTTTAAAACTTCTTTCTTATACTTTAATATCCCCGAAGGTACATTTACATTAAGTTTTAGTATTTGCTCTAAAGCATTTATATCTTCTATATTTTTAGGAGCTAAAGCATAAAATGGGGAATTTACTACAACAATAACTTTCAAAAAATTATACGCAAAAATGTCGTTTGATTTTAAAAATTTATCAATTTCTTGCCTTGAACTTTGGTAAAAATCAAAATTTACGTCTATTACTTTAGTAGCCAAAACTCTGTTAGTAGGCTCATGAAAAACAGAAAAGGACAAACTATGTTTGTCCCATTCTACTATTAATATACTTTCTCTACTTTGAGATGGATTGTTAAAAATCAAAATATCTTTTTATTATTCCCAACTTGCTTTTTCGGTTGCTTGAGTTAACGAACCTAAAGACAAATCTTTTTTACGTTCTACATATTCTTCTTTTAAACCTTTTAGGTATTTAGATTTTGGTGCATCTATTTGATAAACAGGCACTTCTACCCTCTGCATTTTTAGCATACCCGATTCTAAATCAAAGGTTTCGCCACCACTAAAAGGCACATATCTTAATGAATCTAAGTTATTTGTTCCTTGCAGGTTTATTTCATCTCTAATATAATACTTCAAAGTATCATAAGTAGCCACCACGCTGGTATCATCCGGGTTTCCGTTTATAATTACTTCCGTAATCATATCATTTTTAAGGCTGTTGATTAATTCATCAAAATTTCCGGCATACTTCTTTTTAGATTTTAAATAAAAACCTTGTGCTGTTTTAATGTCGTACATTCTGGTTGTTGTTGCATCGTGGCGTTTGTTATATTCGGCTTCAAATTTTACGGGATCTTGTATAATACCATAAAGCATATAAGCCAAGCCTATAACTACAAGCCAAAGAACTACACCAATAATAACTTTTCCTATTTTCATATTTAAGTTTGATTTATTAAGAATTTTGCACAAAGTAAAAACATTTTAGCAATATTTCAACCATAATACTTTCATTTTTTCACACATTAGGCAATTAATCTTTGCTTAATTTAATTTAACAGGCAAAAAATAAGCCCTCATTATACTTATACATTTTTAATTTGTTTACTTTGTGGCGTGTTTAAACTGAAGAAACTTACATATAGCTATTTAGATATATTTAAAATAGCTTTCCCTCTAATGATTAGCAATTTTTTTTATACACTTATATCTGTTACTGATATAGGTTTTATGAAAGAAATAGGGGTAACTGCACAGGCAGCTATAGGTTATATTTCTTTAATTTACTTGTTCTTTTTTATGACAGGTTTTAGTTATACCAGAGGAGCACAAATACTTATAGCACAAAAAAATGGACAAAACAAACACCGAGCTATAGGTATTATTTTAGATAATATGTCGGTAGTGCTGATAGCAGGAGCATTAATACTTTGGCTTATACTACATTTTGGGGCAGAACAAATTCTCAACTTTGCACTTAATGATACTGACGTTATTCACGATTCATTAGAATACCTAAGCGTTAGAAAATGGGGATTTTTTGCCAGCTTTTTAGGAAGTGCTTTAATAGCTTATTTTTCGGGAATAGGCAAAACGGCAACACTTGCGGTAGCTATAGTTACCATGTCTATTAGCAATATATTTTTAAATTGGGTGCTTATTTTTGGTCATTTTGGTATGCCGGCATTGGGTATAAAAGGTGCTGCTTATGCTAGTAATATAGCCGAGTTTCTATCGCTACTGATAATGGTAGTAGGTATTTATCTTTTAAAACTAAGAGAAAAAAATCATTTATTTTATTTTACAAAAATTAGAAGAAATATTATTCTTCAAATTACTAATTTATCACTGCCTTTAGTTTTGCAAACGCTTATAGGCTTAGCTGCATGGCTTATATTTTTTACTTTAATTGAAAAATTAGGGAAAAATGAATTGGCTATTTCTAATAATGTAAAGCAGTTTTATACTTTATTGGGTATTCCTACTTACGCTTTAGCATCAAGCACCAATACCGTAATAGGCAACTTAGTAGGGCAAAGAAAACTAAAAGAAATACTGCCCACAGCATACCGAATTATTATATTAAGTGCCGTTTGCATTGTTATTATTACACTGCCAACCATCTTTTTTCCTAAAAAATTCTTACAAATAATTTCTGAGCCGGGTTTAGTAAATGACTCTATAAAACCTTTATATGTAGTATTAATTGCTTTACAATTTTATAGTTTTTCTACTATTTTGTTTAATTGTATAGCCAGTATAGGTGCCAGCATACACAGTTTAGTTGTAGAAGTAATAACTATTTTATTTTACTTGGTGTTTATTTACTTTATATTTTACGTTATAGAAACCAACCTAACCATTGCATGGACAAGCGAATGGTTCTACTGGGGTGTTTTAGCCATACTTTCGTGGCTATATATGCGGTTTTATAAGTGGCAGAAAAAAGTGTAACACCTTTTTTTTATTTAGCAAATGACAAAAATATTTGAGTTAGATTAATCTATTGGAGTCAAATGTAGGTTCATCGTCTATTTCTCGTTCATTAATTCTGCAAATGTTTGAATGGTATAAAGTTTATCTTTTACATCATAAATAGGAGAAGTAATAATTACTTCATCAATATCAAAATGACGAATAAATTCAGTTATTTCACTTTTTACAGATGCCGCTGTTCCAATGAAAGAGCAAGCTGTCATTTGTTTTACATGGGCTTTCTCTTGTGGAGACCAAATTCCCTCCATTGTAGGAATAGGAGCTTGTAGATACCCTCTTTTGCTTCTAATCATTCCTAAAAACATCTGATAAAACGATGTGGCAATTTGTTCTGCTTTATTTTGCGTTTCGGCAATAATAACATTCACACAAGCCATTTTGTATGGTTTGTTTATTTTTTTGTTAAAGTTTGAAGTATAAATATCAAAGGCTGCTTGCATTTGAGCCGGAGCAAAATGGCTGGCAAAAGCATAAGGCAATCCCATTGAAGAAGCCAAAAATGCAGAGTCGGTGCTGGAACCTAAAATCCAAATAGGCACATCAACTCCTTCTCCCGGAAAAGCTCTTACCTGTGCATTTTCATTATTGTTTGAAAAGTATTGTTGCAATTTAGATACATTTTCAGGGAAATTTCTTGCATTTTGAAAAAAGTTTGGGTTAAGTGCCGCAGCAGTCAGTTGGTCTGTTCCAGGAGCTCTTCCCAATCCCAAATCAATTCTATTAGGAAAGAGGGAAGCCAATGTTCCAAAATGTTCTGCAATAACGAGTGGAGAGTGGTTGGGAAGCATTATTCCTCCCGAGCCAACTCTTATATTTGTTGTTTTTGCCACAATATGCCCAATCAAAACAGAAGTAGCCGAACTGGCAACGCTTTTCATATTATGATGCTCAGCAAACCAATATCTTGTGTATTGCATTTTATCTGCTAATTGTGCTGTTTTTACAGAATTTTCTAATGTTTGCGTAATGGAAAGTCCCTCGCTAACAATTGCTAAATCTAAAAAGGAATAAGGAATCATCTGTATATTATTTTAGGGCAAATAAAGGTAATAGATTATTGGTTGCTTAGAAGAATTCTAAATGTTAAACAAATAAAAAAACTAAGTAATAATTACACCCGAAATAAAAGGAATTATTATTAGCAAATACTTATCATAACTTTACACTTTATTAAAGTATATAGCACATATATAAACTAATATGGCCAAAAATAAAATACTATTAGCAGGGGCAACAGGATACTTAGGACAATACGTAACTCAAGAATTGATAAATGAAGGTTATGAAACAAAAATAATAGTTAGAAACAAGAGTAAAATAAAAATAAAAGCTCCAAATTTTGAAATAATTGAGGCTCAAGTAACAAAACCCAAAACACTGAAAAACGTTTGTAAAAATATTGATGTAGTAATTAGCACTGTTGGCATTACAAGGCAAAAAGACGGCTTAACGTATATGGATGTTGACTATCAAGCTAATGTAAATTTAATAAATGAAGCAAAGAAAAGTGGCGTTAAAAAATTCATTTACATATCTGTTTTAAACGGAGAAAAACTTAGACATTTAAAAATTTGTGAAGCAAAAGAAAAATTAGGAGATTACTTAAAAGCTTCAGGCTTAGATTATTGCATTGTTCGTCCTAATGGTTTTTTCTCAGATATGGGTGATTTTTTAAAAATGGCAAAAGGAGGAAAAGTTTATCTTTTTGGAGATGGAAAACTAAAATTAAATCCCATTCACGGAAAAGACTTAGCCAAAGAAGTAGTCAAAACAATAAATGAAAGGAAAAAAGAATTTAACATAGGTGGTCCTAACTTACTTTCGCAAAATGAGATAGCTAAATTAGCCTTAAAAGCATACGGAAAGCCTATTAAAATAGTACATCTACACGATTGGGTAAGAAAATTTGCACTGTGGACGATTAGAACTTTTACCAATTCAAAAACCTATGGTCCTATTGAGTTTTTTATGACAACAATGGTAATGAATATGGAAGCACCCTTATATGGAAAAGAAAAATTAGAAGACTTTTTTAATAGTGAGGCAAAATAATATTCTTCATAATTATTCGTGCTACCCCCTCGGAGTGGAGCACGAATAATCAAAATTTATATCTACAACTATTAATCTTCTTCCTTAAAAATATCTTTTAAGTCAAATTTTAAATCAGGAAAAATGGTGCTCTCAGCAGTTTCCTCTACGGTGTAGGGTTTTTTTCCTTTATACACTCCACTTTTTAAAACATATACATAAACTAATTGGTGTGTATAATCAACTACCCAATATTCTCGCACACCATTTTCTTCATACAAATCATATTTGTATTTCATTTCTTTTATTGAATTTCCCGGAGATAATATTTCCACTATCAAATCGGGTGCACCTATACAGCCTCTGTCATCTAATTTTTCTTTATTGCATATTACACACAAATCTGGCTGAAAAACTGTGGTAATATCTTCATCTTTTTTAGATTTTTCCTTTTTATCTACCAAACGAACATCAAAAGGAGCATTGTACAATTCACAATCATGTCCACCAAAATATTTCATCATAATAAACTGCATATCTCTTGAAATACGCTGATGAATACGGGCAGGAGCAGGACTCATTTTAAATAATCGTCCTTTTATTAACTCTATGCGTTCTTTAACTTTCCATGTTAAATACTCGGCATAGTTAAATTCTTTTCCATAAATTTCAATAGGCTCGTTCACTTCTTCTTTCATAGGTATAAAGTTACATAAAAAAATTAATACGGCATAAATTATACCGTTTAGAAAGTACTAATTTTCTACTAATTTTTAAAGTTCGGAACTCTTAAAGAGTTCCGAACTTATTATAACTGCTAAAAAGCTTCTGCCAATGGCAGATGTACTAAATTTTCTAAAGTTCTTCAAATTATAGTATTTTAGCTTCTCAAACTATGAATTTTATTGCTCATTACGCTGTTTCTCAGCATCAAGAAAATCCTTTATTTATTTTTGGTTGCCTTTTACCCGATTTATACAGAGGTTTCACTAAAGATTATCATAAGTTTACAAAGTTTAGCGAGCCCAATAATAACTTAATTTTTGAAGGTATTAAATTCCATATTGCTACCGATAAAGTATTTCATAACCATCCTTTTTTTATAGCCGAAAATAAAAGATTATCTAAAGAAATACACCAAAACAACTTAGCTCATAAATATTCGTATATTATTTCTCATGTATTGTTTGAATTATTGTTAGACCAATATTTACTTACCAAAAACCCTACAATTCATACTCATTTCTATGCTACCTTAAACCACATAGATAACGCTATACTTACCCAAAAACTCTTATTTTTTTATGATAATGACACCACAAATAAAATAATTCGTATTTTTAAGAGTTTTAAGACCGAAGAATATGCTCAATTTTTAGCTGATGCAAAAGGTATTGTTTCATCTTTGCATCATATTTTAGGTACTAAATTTGATATAAATTTTGATACCCATAAATGGAAATCTTTTGTTGAACAAAATATGGAAAAGTATAATTCTTCTTTTGAAAACTTTTTAAACGAAATAAAACTAAAGCTTAACAATGCTTAAAAAAATATTATTTTTTATTGCTATTATTAGTGTACTACAAACACAAGCACAAAAAAAGAGGAAATATTCCAATGAGTTTTTAAACCTTGGAATGGGTGCTGCCGGCATGGGCATGGCTAATAGTCGGGTGGCAGGTACTGAAGATTTATATGGCATGTACTACAACCCCGCAGGAATGGCACACATAAAAGATGCTTTTCAACTGGGCTATATGCACAGCGAGTATTTTGCAGGCATAGCCAAAATGGACTACGTAGGCTTAGCTGTTCCCATAGAAAGCGGAAAACGCAGTTTAGGACTTACTTTTTACCGCTTTGGTATTGATGATATTCCCAACACTTTATTTTTATTTGATGCCGATGGCACTCCAAACTACGATAATATAAGCAGTTTTTCCGTAGGCGAATATGCTGTTTTCCTTTCGTATGCCCAACAATTAAAAGCTAAAGGACTTTCGGTAGGTGGCAATGTGAAAATTATACACAAAAAAGTGGGTCCTTTTGCCACCGCATGGGGTTTTGGTTTAGATGCAGGTTTGCAATACCGAAAAAATGGCTGGCGTTTTGGCTTTATGGCTCGCGATATTACCAGCACTTACAATGCTTGGTCTTTTAGTTTTACACAAGAGGAAGCTGATGTACTTCAAGCTACAGGAAATTTAGTACCTGAAAACTCTTTAGAACTTACCATGCCTATGTTTATTACGGGTTTTGCTTATAGAGCCAGTATAAAAGATAAGTTTTTTATAGAGCCCGAATTAAATGTTTGGATAAATACAGACGGACGTAGAAATGTTTTATTCAGAACAGACCCTATGAGTTTTGATGCTACTTTGGGTTTAGAATTAAACTATTTAAACATAGTTTATGTAAGAACAGGTATAGGAAATTTCCAATGGATTCCTAAAGATAACGACCCTACAAAAGACAAACTTACTTTGCAACCAAATATAGGCGTTGGTTTAAATATTAAAGGATTTCATATAGACTATACCTATACTAATTTAGGTAAAGGAACTAACCAAGGTGTATTTTACAGCCATGTTATTTCGGCTCATTTTGGCTTGCAAAACTTTAAAAAGAAGAACAAAAAAAATGAGGAAGAACAAATTGAGCAACCTTTAAGCAATTAGCTATGAGAAAACAACTACTAACTATTTTAAGCATATTTTCTTATTTATTGTCATCTGCTCAAACTTTTGGCAATGAGTGGATTAACTATAATCAAACCTATTTTACCATAAAAGTAAGTGAAAAAGGCATTCACAGAATTGGGAGTACCGCACTCAATCAATATGGATTAAACTTTATTGACCCAAACAATTTTAAATTATACCGCGATGGGCAACAAGTACCCATTTATGTAAATGAAAGTGGAGGAAACACCAACTACATAGAGTTTTATGGCTACCCCAATGATGGAAAATTAGACACTAAATTATACAGAGATACTGCTTGGCAGATGCACGATAGATACAGCTTATTTACCGATGAAGCTATTTACTATTTAACATGGAACACCAATGCTGGCAATAGAATACTTCCTGCTTCAAACGATTTAACCAATCTACCACCAAAAGAAACATCATTTAATTATACCAGCCAGCTACTTTTAAACAATGCTTTTAGTAGTGGAAAAACAGAATATGTGGGCAGTACGGCACTAATTAATTCTATTTTTGATATAGGAGAAGGATACTATCATAGTGCACAGTTTAATAATAGCACTACTACTCGCTCTTATAGTGTTCCTACTCCAAATGCTGTAGCTGGGAATAATGCCGATTTATATGCCGTAGCCGTTTCTTGGTCGGGTGGTGCACACAGTTTTAATATTAAATCTGGAAATAACACATTAGGAACATACCAATTTAATGACTATACAATCACAAAAGCCAATTTAACCATTCCTGCCAGCGAAATAAGTGTCAATACCGATGTTACTTTTCAAGCTAATAACACAACTTCCGGCACTAACAGAAACAACGCTGCACTAATTGAAATTAACTACAAAAGAAACTATGATTTTAACGGTTTAAGCCAATTTGAATTTGAAATAGAAGGAACGGGAGCTAAACAATATTTAGAAATTCAAAATTTTGACGAGCAAAGCACCTACCCTATTTTATACGATTTAACCAACAAACTTTTAATTACTTCTGTAGATGCTCCGGGAAGTAGCTCACACCGTTTTGCACTGCCTGCTGCTATAGGTAAAAGAAAATTAGTAATAAGAGCTAACAATAGTGCTAACTATGTAAATGTAGCTACTTTAACACAAATGAATTTTGTAGATTATTCAAGTATTGGCAACCAAGGAGATTATATTATTTTAACCTACAATGGTTTTATGAATACCAATACTCTTAACCAATACGTAAGCCATAGACAAAGTATTTTGGGAGGTTCGCACAATGTAGTAAAAGTAGATATTGAGCAACTATATCATCAATTTGGCTGGGGAATAGATAAACACCCACAAGCTGTGCGTTCTTTTATTAAATATATACAAGCCAACTGGACAATAGAACCTAAATATCTATTTATAGTAGGGAAAGGTAGAGAATATGCAGAATTTAGAAATAATGCAAGTGCAAGAGCCGCCTGTTTAGTGCCTACATTCGGAAATCCGGGTAGTGATGTACTATTAGCTGCCGATACTATGTCTTCTGCTCCCAATATTGCCATAGGGCGTTTGGCGGCAAGACAAGAAAGTGATATTCAAATTTACTTAGATAAAATAATAGAATACGACCAGCAATTTTATAACGTAGGCGACCCATACCAAACTGTTGCCAACAAAATTTTTATGAAAAACTTAGTGCATTTAAGTGGTGGCATAAATGCCCAAGAACAAAGCACATTTAAAAACTACTTGCTCAGTTATGAAAATACAGCAAAAGATACTTTGTGGGGTGTAAAAGTAGAATCAATAAATAAAAACACCAATGTACCTATTCAAACTTTAGCTTCGCAAAGAATAACCGATAGAATAAACAATGGCGTTTCATTAATTACCTTTTTCGGACACTCTTATGCCGGAGGTTTTGATATAAATTTTGACGACCCTGAAAACTACAATAATGAAGGCAAATATCCTGTGGTTTTAGCCAATGGATGTAATGCAGGAATTATTCATAACAGTAGTATTAGCTTAAGCGAAAGATTTGTAATACAAGATAACAAAGGTGCTATAGCTTATTTATCTACTACCGATTTATCTGCTTCCGGTTCTTTAAATATTTATTCAAGTAATTTTTATAAAAATTTGAGCAGAAGCCAATATGCTACTTCTTTAGGCGAAATAGTAAAAGAAACCGTACAAAGTGTAGAAGATTGTTGTGGCAGTACAATGAATATGATGGTTTGTCAAGAAATGACTTTGCATGGCGACCCTGCCATACCTTTTAATCAATACAGCGAGCCCGATTATGATATAGAGGAACAATATGTTTATTTTACACCTAACAATATAAGCACCTCTTTAGATTCTTTTGAAATAAAATTGGGTGTTTATAATTTAGGAAAAGCCATAAATGATTCTTTCAATGTAGAAGTTACCAGAATTTATCCGGGTGGCAATCAAGAAGTAAATATTAAAAGATTTAAAGCACCTTACTACTTAGATACACTGTCATTTAGTTTTCCTGTTAGTGGTCAGTTTTCGGGTTTGGGGCTTAATAAATTTAATATTCATATAGATGTAGATGATGAAATACAGAATGAATTATCTGAAACCAACAATTATCTTTTAAATCAAGTAGAATTATTCATTGGTTCCGATGAAATTTTCCCTATCTATCCTTATGAATTTGCCATAGTTCCTAATCAAGGCGTTACTTTAAAAGCAAGTACAGGAAATCCTTTTGAACCCGAAAAATGGTATGTTTACGAAATTGATACAACTGAGTTATTTAATTCACCTATAAAACTACAAGAGCGTATTTTTATGGCAGGAGGAGTTGTGCCGTGGACACCGGTTTTAACCATGCAAGATAGTACAGTTTACTATTGGCGTGTGAGCCCAGATAGTATAAGCGGAGGAACATACAAATGGAAATACTCCTCATTTATTTATATTCAAGACGAATATCCGGGTTGGAATCAATCGCACTATTATCAGTGGCTTAAAGACGATTATCAAAATATTTATTTAGATACCGACAGAGAATTTAAGTTTATTAGCATTCCTAAGGAAATAGGTGTGCAAACAGGACTTTATCCTAACCTTGCCTACCAAGAAATGAAATGGACGTTAGATGGAGCAAAAATGCACAACTGGCGTATGAACAACTGCGGTGGTGGTGTAGGTTTCCCTAATGGTTTATCTATTGCCGTTATTAATAATCTTACCGGTTTGCCTATGGAAATAATAAATAATAGCACCACGAGCAGTTATGGTCCTTATGGCAATATTCATTGTGTTGGATTAGAAAATACTGTTTACGTAGCCAATTTTAGAGCTTATGGAACAACGCCAAGCAACCACCCTACTCCGGGCGTTCCATGGTCTGACGTAATAATCAATTTCTTAAACGGTATTCCTAACGATTATTACGTAGTAATATACAGTATTAACGACCCAAGTTATGCAGCTTGGTCTATAAACTTAATAAATTACTTAAATAGTTTAGGCTGTAGTGTAAACAACAGTACTTCTGGACCGATGACATTTGTTTACCAAAAAAATAATGTTAGCTTTCCTCCTATAAATACCATAGGAAATACGTGGAGTGATATTATTAATACTAATTTCCAAATAAATGGTACATGGTCAAGTGGAAATTTTGAAAGTCCTTTAATAGGTCCGGCAGTTGAGTGGGGTTCTTTCCATTGGAGATTTAAAGCATTAGAAAATCCAACTCAAGACCAGCAAAGTGTTAATATAATAGGTATAGATAATAATGATATTGAGCAAACTTTAGCTACCATACCCACTACTACTTTAGATACCATTATTGATTTTATAAGTGCTCAACAATATCCTTATCTAAAATTAAAATTAAATGCAACAGACAACACTACCCGTACTCCTACGCAACCCATTTATTGGCGTTTAATTTATGATAAAGCTCCTGAAGCAGCTATAAATCCTAATAAATATTTTAGTGTAAACAAAGACACTTTAATGCAAGGCGAAATATGGAATATGGCTGTGGCTTTAGAAAATGTAACAGAATTTGACATGGACAGCATGAGTGTAAAAAATGCTTTTACGTATGCCAATAACAGTACTAATATATCTTACAACCTATTAAAACCACTACCCGCTTTTGATACTTTACATTTAACTTTTGACGCTAATACGGTTAATTCCAATTATTTAGGTGCAAACAGCCTTACCATTGAAGCCAATCCTTATGAGCAAAACCACCAGTTAGAACAATTTCATTTTAACAATTTTGCTACTGTTAATTTCAATGTAAATGGCGATAATATAAACCCTATGCTTGACGTAAGTTTTGACGGCATTAAAATAATGGATGGCGATTTAGTTTCTGCTAAACCAGAAATAGTGGTTCAACTAAAAGATGAAAATCAATTTTTAGCACTTGATGATACCAGCCTTATAAGTATGTATTTTAGATATTTAGGCGAAAATGGCTCAACACAAGGAGCGTTAGAACGCGTGAGCTATAATGATATAAATGTGCAGTTTATTCCGGCTCAATCAACACAAAAAAATGAAGCTAAAGTAATAATGAAAAGAGAATTTCCTTTAGATGGCACTTATGAGTTGGTTATTCGTTCCAGCGACAAAACAGGAAACTATAGTAGTGGAACAGACAATAGATTAATAGATCTTGTTTATTACGATTACAAAATATCTTTTGAAGTAGAAAACCAATCCAGAATTTCTAACGTATTAAACTATCCTAATCCTTTTACCACTCGCACGCAGTTTGTATTTACTCTTACGGGTTCAGAAGTTCCCGATTTCTTTCAAATACAAATTATGAATATAAAAGGTACTGTAGTAAAAACTATAGATAGAAATGAATTAGGTAATCTACATATTGGCGTAAACAGAACGGAATATTGGTGGGACGGAAAAGATGAATATGGTGATGTTTTAGCTAATGGCGTTTATTTTTACAAAGTAAAAACCTCACTTAACAATGAATCTATAGACAGCTACGGCATTAGCGAAGTAGATAAATTCTTTAAAAAAGGAATAGGAAAAATGGTTTTAATAAGGTAATGAGATAATTTGGAAATTAGATAATTCTTATTGTAATGGACGGTATTTTTCTCAATTTACTATCAGGACTTTGAACTTTGATGTTATCAAATATTAATAAATCCCCTTTATTAAGTTTTTTAATTTCATTTATCTGATAATCTGTTAACCTGTCTGCGTAATTAACCGTTATTGCTTCTGTTCTTCCTGTAATTTTTTCTTGTATTTCTAAGGTAATAGGATCTATCATTGTAATAGTATCCATAGTACCTTCTTTTAATGGTTCATACATCTTATATATTCCATCTATTTCAGAAGACACATATACCTCAAAAAATAATATCCGCATATTGTGTTTCAAATAATCATTGAATATTAGATTGAGTTTTGGCAGTTCCAATATTTGTTCAATAGTAGCACAGCAAGTATCTATATTTCCAAGTTGACAAACAAAATATTCTATACGAGCTAATTCAAAAACAAATTCATCTATAAATTTACCACTACAATATAACTTAACTGTATCTATACTAAAGCTATTAGCTTTTACATCATAGCTATACTCCTCATTTTTTATCTTGTTAAAAGTGCAATGATTAGATTGTATTTGTAAAGAATCACAATTTTCAACGCCTTCAAGCTTCAAATGATTAGAAACACCAACATACAAAATATTTTTTGATGGTTCTGTTAAGGATAAATTCAATACTGTAACATTTTGTCCCTTTAAAACATAAAAACAAATATTAAAAAATATAAATACAAAATAACGCATAAACCTATACTAAGATAACGAAAAAACTTAGCATTAATTATGTTGTAAAAAATTGAATACCTATTAGCTAATGACCAAAAACCCAACGCCTCAAGCCTTAACCACCACTATCTTCTTTGTTTCAAAAAAAGGCTCTTTGTAGTATTGAGAAATATTTATAACCGTTGCTCTAAATCCTATTTCTTTTAGCTCTTCGGTTAAATCTCCACCTTTTAAAAACAAATAAGTACAATGCTGAGGGTTTTGTAGTTTTTTTGTCCAAGTAATTAACTGTTTAGTAGGAGCTACAGCTCTT